>JBAXDG010000011.1:0-37932 GCA_037141075.1 Kiritimatiellales bacterium | reverse complement strand
TGCGGTTTCGGTTTCTGTCTTGGCGGATCGTACAAAATATTTTCCTGTGGCTGTCGCATCGCCATTTCAGAAAATCGGCACGCCCTCTTTTCTAAAAAAAGTGGCAACGGGATTCGGTTATACTATACCCAGCTATCTCATCCTCTTTTTCCTTGGATGGTATAGAGCGCCCAGGCGGCGAGAGTTTTGGCGTCGTCTACCTTTCCGGCGCGGATCAGGCCATCCATTTCCTGTTCGGTGACGAGGACTGTCTCAATGTTTTCATCCTGGTCGAAATCGGTTTCGCCCGGCTCGTGGACATCGGCATAAAAAATGTCGATTCGTTCGGTGCAGTAGCCGACCGATGGATAAATCGGGGCGAGAAGACGGATTGAATCGGGCGTATAGCCGGTTTCTTCTTTCAGTTCACGTACAGCGGCGGCTTCCGCCGCCTCGCCAGGATCGACATTGCCCGCCATCACCTCAAAACAGACACGCTCCATCGCTTTGCGGAACTGGCGGATGAAAACAAACCGCCCGTCACGCCGCCGCGCGATCACGGCCACCGCCGCACCGTGGCGGATAATTTCACGCGTTCCAATGCGCCCGTCCGCCAGTTCCACGTCCAGCACATCGAGGCTCAGAATGCGCCCCTCAAAAACCGTTCTCGTCTTCAGTGTTTTTTCGCACATATTTTGTATCTCCGCGACTCCTAGACCACCAGATGCAGGATAGACGAAAAAACCTCAGCGTGTCATTTGTCAAATTGCTCCGGAGGGCTAGAATGCGGCCATGACACACGCCAGACAGGAATGGGAAAAACAGGAATCCCGCGACCTTGCCCCGTACGCCGCGCACAGTGCAAGCAGTCTGGGCCGGCGTCATCCGGAAACCGATCATCCGGTACGCCCCAGTTTTCAGCGCGACCGCGACCGCGTGCTGCACAGCCGGTGCTTCCGGCGGCTCGAATACAAAACGCAGGTGTTCGTCAACGGCACCGCCGACCATTACCGCACACGCCTGACTCACACCATCGAAATGGCCGCTGTCGGCCGGACGCTCGCCCGCGCTTTTCGCGTCAACGAAGACCTGACTGAAACCATTTGTCTCGCCCATGACGTCGGACACAGCCCCTTTGGTCATCGCGGAGAAAAGGTGCTCGACGACCTGATGAAAGAGCACGGCGGGTTTGACCATAATCTGCAAAGTCTGCGCGCGGTCGAAAAACTTGAATATCAATATCCCGGCTTCAACGGGCTCAACCTGACATGGGAAGTACGCGCCGGACTGCTGAAGCACGAAGCCGCCAAGCCCGGCGCGAAACTCGACGGTCATCCCATCGGCCCGTTCCAATATCTGGAAGCGCAGATCGCCGACGTCGCCGACGACATCACCTACCACGCTCACGACGTGGATGACGGTCTTGATGCCGGACTCATCACGCTCGATCAGCTCGAAAAGCTGGCTTTCTGGAAACTGGCCGCCGCCCGCACCCGCGAACAGTATGCCGCGCTCGACGACGGACACTTTCTGCGCATCACCATCCGCAACCTGCTCGACTTGCAGGCGCAGGACATTCTGCGGGAAGGGCATCGCCGCCTCGAAAAGAACGGATCGCGCACCATCGCCGACGTCATGAATGCGCCGGAGCGCCTGATTATCTTCAGCGACGAAATGGCCGCACTGCTCAATGAATTTTCCAGCTTTCTCTATCGTCAGCTCTACGAGCACCCCAGCGTTCTTGATGCCAACGCCGAGGCCGTCGAACTCATGCGCGGACTGTTTCACCATTATGTGCAGCATCCCGAAACCATGGGAAAGAAAGCGCATGCGCGCATCGCCGAAGAAGGCCTCATGCGCACTGTCTGCGACTACGTTGCCGGCTGCACCGACCGCTATGCCCTCGAAGAATGTATCAAGTACGGCATTGGCGCGTAGCAAGGGAGTCGGGGGTCAGGAGCCGGATCTTTTATCTGCACCGTAAATTTCAACATACATAAGTAGGCGTTTGAAATTCGGGATGTCTTCCGGACTGCTTTTCTCTGCAGCGGCAAGTCCTTTTTTGAACCACAATTCCGCGTTCTTCCAATCCTGATCATACAGATAAACGCCTCCGATTTGCTCGTATGCGTTAATGTGCTTCGGATCCAGCTCCAGTGCTTGACGATATGCTTCAATGGCGCCAGCGTGATCACCAGCGGCGAATCTAGTGGAACCAAGGACGTTGTAGCTCCATGGATCTTTTCCATTTTTGGAAACAAGAGCTTCAGCGGCTCGAAGTTGTTTTGAAATACGATATCGATAGAGGGCTTTGGGTGTGAGCAGTCCAATGGCAATTCCAACGACTAAAACAACACTACCGATGAAGATGATTTTTTTCATATTGGTTCCTGTTCTCTAGGTCGGCAGGATAAGAAGTTGGTGCGGTGGCGTCAAACGCAAACAGGGTGTTCAGGTAGATGATTAATTTCTCGCCGGGTGGGGTCACCCGGCCTACAGTTTCACGGGTCAAATTTGTAGGCCGGGTGACCTCACCCGGCGATTTAAAATGAATAACCTCATTAAACAACTTGAAGCGCGGCTGGCGGCGGCGGGGAGCGGAAACGCGAAACGTGCTGTCGAAGAATTGGCGGCGAATGTGCTCGGCTGCAAGCCGCTGGAAATCTATTTCAAAACCATCACGCCGGAACAGCAGGCGGAACTTGAAAAGCTCATTGTTCGTGCGGAGCAGGGCGAGCCGATCCAGTACATCATCGGTCACGTTGACTTCCGGGGTTTGGAAATCCACTGCGACCGGCGTGCTTTAATACCCAGACCTGAAACAGAACAGCTGGTTCAGGCTGTTTTGGAAAACGTAGACGCGACGCCCTCGTCGCGTTCTAATAAGGGGAAACGCGACGAGGGCGTCGCGTCTACGTTAAAGATCGCGGATATTGGAACTGGGACGGGATGTATTGCGCTGTCTCTTCTTCACGAACTTCCGAACGCTGAAGTGATCGGTGTAGATATTTCTCCGGATGCGCTGGTTCTGGCGCGGGAGAATGCGGAACGGCTGGGATTGAGTGACCGTTTCCAGACTTTGGAAAGTGATTTGCTCGGTGCTTTTATGGTGGACGCGGCATCCTGCCGCGTTATGCAGCGGCAGGATGCCGCTGCCACTATGGGAGAACGATTCGACATCATTGTTTCCAATCCGCCGTATATTGTTTCCAAGGTCTGTAAAAATCTGGACCGGTCTGTGCGCGACTTCGAGCCGAAGCTGGCGCTCGACGGCGGCGAAGACGGACTCGATTTGATTCGTCCGCTGGTTGAACAAGCCGCGCGGGCTTTGAAGCCGGGCGGCGGCCTTTTCCTTGAAATCGGCTACGATCAAGGCGAAGCGGTTGCCAACTGTTTGCGAGCCGCTTGCCCGCAACAGCGGGCGACGCGGGAAAATGCCGGGTTTCAGAATGTTCGGATCATCAAAGATATAGCCGGTCTCGATCGTATTGTGACGGGCTTCCGGCCCTGAGCCGCGCGCAAAAGATAAACATGCGGATTGCGGCCGGCGGTCGAAGCGGCTACAAAGCGGCAGGAGAAGGAGAGTTTTATGGCGGCACCGGAATTTGACATCATCATTATCGGCGCGGGACCCGGCGGCTATGTTATGGCTGAGCGGGCTGGGCATCTCGGGAAAAAAGTTCTGCTGATCGAAAAAGAGCATCTCGGCGGCGTCTGTCTTAACTGGGGCTGCATTCCGACCAAGACCCTGCTTAATTCCGCTAAACATTATGTGCATGCCAAAGAAGCGCCGGAGTTCGGTGTGACCACCGGCGAGGTCAGGTTTGATCTCTCCAAGGCGATGGCGTGGAAAACCGAAGTGATCGAAACGCTGCGCGCGGGTATCGCTTTCATGATGAAGAAGAACAAGGTCACCGTGGTGAACGGCGCGGCGAAACTGCTCGGCCCGCACAAGGTGCAGGTCGGCGATAAAGTTTATGAAGGTGCGAATGTCGTCATCGCCACGGGTTCATCGCCGCTGATCCTGCCGATTCCCGGCGCAGACCAGCCGCATGTGATGACCAGTACCGAAATTCTGAGTATCGACAAACTGCCGGAAACGCTGACGGTGATTGGCGGCGGCGTGATCGGCATCGAATTTGCCAGTTTCTTCAGCAGTCTCGGCGTCAAAGTTGATGTGATCGAAATGCTTGATGAAATTATTCCTTTTATGGATCGCGGACAGGCGAAGGAATTTCGCCGGGCGCTCAAAGGCAAAGTGAATTTTAATCTCGGCTGCAAGGTGACTGCTATTGACGGGCACGACGTGAAATACACGACGAAAGAGGACGAAGCCAAATCCATTCAGGCCGATGTCGTGCTGATGTCGGTCGGCCGCGTTCCAAACCTTGAAAACATGGGCTTTGAAGAGGCGAAACTCGATTTTGATCGGCGCGGCATTAAGGTGGACGAACAAATGCGCACTAACCTGCCGGACGTTTATGCGATCGGTGATGTCACCGGTCTTTCCCAGCTGGCGCACTCGGCGACCCGCATGGGTGAGGTGGCGCTTAACACGATTTACGGACAGCCCGACAGCTTCCGCCGTAATGCCATCCCGTGGGCTGTCTATTCGATGCCCGAAGTGGCGGGTTGCGGAATGACCGAAGCGGATGCTCAGCAGGCCGGATATAAAACGGAGACCGCTTCGCTGCCACTGACGATGAGCGGACGATTCCTCGCTGAAAACGGTAAGCGCGGTCCCGGCTCAGTCAAGGTCATCAAAGATGCTGAAACCGATGTGCTGCTTGGTGTGCATATGGTCGGCGCAGGCGTTTCGGAAATGATTTACGGCGCGGCCGTGATGATTGAGAGCGGCCTGAAAGTGAAGGATTTGCGGAAAGTCATCTTCCCGCATCCAACGGTCGGCGAAGTGCTGCGCGACACGCTGTTCCAATTTTAATCAAAGCCACGACCCAAGCTCTTCGGAATACCGAAGAAGCTCGGCCTACAAAAAAACTTGTAGGGCGACCTTCCCGAAGGGAGGTTGCGTTTAGCCGCCTTTCAACAGCGACACATCAATCGTTAAACGCTATTTGGGTGCGGTGATAGAAGGTATTTTCCGTATCACCGCTTTTGATCCAGTTTGGGACGAGAGAAAAGCGGCGATACGTGCCTTTATCGCCGCACTCCAAAACTTAACAATACAAAGCTGATGGTGACGGTGAGTTCGTCAAGCCTCTGCACTTCAGCTTTCGCTTCCGGGCTGGAGCACCAGAAGATCGGCGTCATCTGAATGAGATCGGCAATCTGCGCCGCATTGAGCGTCTGCTCATAACTCAGCAGTTCTCTGTGGGTTTCTGAAAAGTGCGGCGCGCATTTGGCGGCGGCTTCATCGGCCTTTTCCTCAAAGTCGCCGGCGTTGGCCGCCAGCCGCGAGCGCAGTTCAATCAAATGATTCGGGCCGGGCACGCCGAGAATCAGCGCGCCGTCCGGCTTAAGGATGCGGGCGAACTCTTCCGGATTGCGCGGGGCGAGGATGCTTAGGATTACATCCAGCGATTGATCGGCAAACGGCAGTTGGCGCATGGCGTTGGCAACGATCCACGTCGCTTTTTTGTGCCGCTTGGCCGCGCAGCGTACGGCTTCCTTCGAAACATCGATGCCAAAGAATGATCCTTCGTGAGATTCACTCAGTGCGCCAAGAAAATGACCATCGCCGCAGCCGCAATCGAGGAGAGAAAGTGATGAACGCTGAGTGATGAAGGATGAATTGAGAATAAGATTGGTCAGAGAATCGAATGCACCGGAGTCGAAGAAGCGGCGGCGGGCTTGAATCATATTGGCGTCATCGCCGGGATGGTTGGATTTCCGCTGATGGCTTAATAGAAGATTCAGATAGCCTTCTCTGGCCGGATCAAACGAATGCCCGTTCGCACAGCGGCATTCCTTTTCGTTCCAGTCCAGCGGCGTTTTGCATACCGGACAGATGAGCGGGGCGGGGAATGCTGGAATATTGGAATGCTGGAAGGATGGATTCATCGGGAGGAGTTTATTCTCTATCTGGTTTCAAATTTCGAGTTTCAAGTTTCATCTTTTATCGAAGATCCTCGGCGAATGCTTTTGCGGCCGAATTTGGCGCGGATGCGGTCAACGGCGCGGCTGAGTGTTTCGCGTTTGGTTGAGGTTTGTTTTTCCGGACTTTGGAAAAGGTCAAGTTGCGGGGTATCGGCTGTAAGGCGCAGTCCGCTGACGCCGAAACCGATGAGGCGCACGGCGCTGTGCAGACTTTCGTTACGGAACAGTTCGAGCGCGGTTTCGCGCAGGGTGATATCGTCACAGCAGGGCGGATCAAGCCGCCGTTGGCGGGTAATGGTGGAGAAATCAGTCCAGCGCAGTTTGATTTGCACAGTGGATGCATAGAACCCGGCGCGCCGCAGTCGTGTGCCGACTTTATCGGCGAGGTCAAACAGAGCGGCTTCAACGATTTTGGCGTCGCGCAGATCTTCATCAAAGGTGATTTCGTTGGAGATGCTTTTTTCTTCGCTGGCTGTTTCGATTTCGCGCTTATCCAGTCCGAAGGCGAGCCGCCGGAATGAGGCGGCGGAGCTTTCACCGATCCATGCCGCGAGTTTTTCGGGCGCGACCGTCTGGAGGTCGCCGATGGTGCGGATTTTGTGCTCTTCGAGAATAGCTTGTGTCTTTTTTCCCGCGCCCCACATGCGTTTGACCGGCAGCGGTGCGAGAAATGCGGCAATCAGTTTTTCCGATGTCGGGACGACGGTAAGCCCGTCGGGTTTGTTCAGGTCACTGGCGATTTTGGCGAGGAACATATTGGAAGCGACGCCGACCGAGCAGGTCAGGCCGGTTTCTTCCAGCACGGCGGCTTTGATCTTGCGGGCGATGGCCGGGCCATCACCGAAAAGGTAGCGCGCGCCGGTGACGTCGAGGAACGCTTCGTCGCACGAGAGCGGTTCGACCAGCGGCGTGAAGCGCCGGAAGATTTCCATGATCTGTTCTGAAACTTCGTGATAGCGCTTCATATTGGGCGGCAGAAAGACGGCGTGCGGACAGAGTTTGAAGGCGGTACGCGAAGGCATGGCGGAGTGAATGCCGAATCTGCGTGCTTCGTAGGAACAGGTGGAAACGACACCGCGTTTATCCGGCGGTGAGCCGATCACCACCGGCAATCCTTTCAGTTCGGGATGGTCGTGCACTTCGACCGCCGCGAAAAAGGCGTCCATGTCGATGTGCAGTATGGTTTTTTCAGGCATCAGGGGTTTTTATATCACCTTATCCAAACATTGGAAATTACGTTTCGTGCTTGGTAGGCAAAGCCATTACAAAAAAATCAGGGAACCCTGACTTGGAACAAATTTGATTTTTCAACGGGCGTAAGGAAAATACGGGCAATCCGTGCGGATATGGCAAATGCCGTGCGGACATAAACGAGAGGAATGAAAATGAAAAAATGGTGGATACTTATACTGATGGCTGGGTTGTGCGGCATGGCGCAGGCGACGGTTGTTGTGAACGTGAACCAAGTGGGCAGCGACATTGTCTGGGACTGGAGCGGATCTCTGAATACCACCGGCGCGACGTTGGCAGATACTTTTGGCGGGTTCTCTGCTTATGTTCGTCCCTATTATGTTGAGATGCCCTTATACGGCGCTCCCCAAAACACGTATGCATATAGTATTTCAGGCCCCAGCTTCGGGGATCTTGGCGATGGGAGCGCCGTTAACGGGTTCACCACTAAATCCGGGAATACTTCTTTTGGCATTTCAAGTTACGGTTCGCAGGTTTGGCTGGCCCAGTTTTACACCAGTGGAAGTTCTATTTACGGAACGAATGTGATGGCGAACAAAACCCTTTCCGGGATAGGCCTCAACGGCGGGACGTATGAGTGGACGGTGACAGGCAACGGAGACAAGATCACTGTGAATGTCATTCCCGAACCGGCCAGCGCACTGCTGATCGGTTGCGGTGGGCTACTCGTTGTCGGCTACCGCCGCATGCGGAAATCGTACGGTCACTTCTGATTTTGGACGGACATAAACGAAAGAAATGAAAATGAAAAATAAATGGATCATAACACTGGCATTGGTTGCTCTGTGTGGCAATGGGTGGGCCGACAATCTAATCAGCAACGGAAATTTTGAAAATGGAATCAACGGGTTTTCGAGTGATTATATCTATGATGACGGACCGACCGGGCTGTATCCTGAAGGAAATTATGCGGTGGTAACCAGTGCTAGTGATGTGCATCCGAACTTTGAATACGCGTATGATTATACCTATGGGGATGGAAGCGGACACTATCTGGTTGCTAACGGAGCCTCGGATATTTCAAAAGCGGTGTGGCAGTCTTTGCTGCCCATTAGTGTCGCGGAAGCCGGAATGGCGTATCGGTTTGAGGCGTATATTATGACATGCGTACCCGTTGAGGACAACGGCCCCTTGCTCCGGTTCCAAGTGGGTAATGGAACCGACTGGGCCGACATGGGGCAGACTTTCACGTTTGCTAACGGCGCACCGGTTGGGGAGTGGAATCTAACCTTTGCGGACGGGGTGTTTGGTGCGACCGGTGACTATTATATCCGCCTGTTGAACAACACAGACGTGGCTGGCGGAAATGATTTCGGTTTGGACAATCTTTTTTTTGACCTTCGAGCCAACGCTCCGTCCTATCCTGGAAATCCTGGCGGAACCCCCGCGGATCTTGCTGTTTCTCCCATTCCGGAACCTTCGAGTGTTCTGATGATCGGTCTTGGCGGTCTGCTGATCACCGGTTATCGCCGCATGCGGAAATCCTACGGCCACTTTTGATTTTTGAAGGAATAAGCGAAAGGAATGAAAATGAAAAACAGAACGAAAGGAATGAAAATGAAAAAATGCTGGATACTTATATTAATGGCGGGCTTGTGCGGCATGGCGCAGGCATCGCTGGAGGCGCGCATTGACCTCGGCGCATACGATCAGACCGGATTAAGCGGAAATTGGAATACGGTTGGGACCATCGGCGGCGTAACGAATCTTGTGGATTGGAACACCGGATTGCAGACGACGCTCGGCATTATCAATAACAACTGGACCGGTACGGCGGGTACAGACGGATGGAAAGCCGGACAGAATCTGAGCTGGGTGAACGAGAAGGCGGCCAATGACTATCTCTTCATGGCCAGCGATTTCATGGACAGCAAAACCGCGACAATCACTTTGTACGGGCTGACAGACGGAACGCAGTACCGTCTTGAACTGGTTTCTTCCGAAAATTACTGGGCAATAGGCAACGCCGATATCAAAGCCGGAGGAAACTGGGCCAGCTCAGACTATCAGGGCAAATATACCAGCAACATTGGGCAGAACTGGAATGGTCAGACAGCTTATAACGACAGTAACTGGCTGATCTGGGATTCTGTTTATTCCTCATCGGGAAGCATAGCTCTTACCGTAACGCTGCCTGTGGGATTTGGGAAAGTTGCGACAGTTAACGCTCTGCGCGTTGAAGCAGTCCCCGAACCGGCTAGCGTGATGATGATCGGTCTCGGCGGACTGCTGATCGTCGGATACCGCCGTTTCTATGGCCGTGCGTAACCTGATGTTTTCAAACCCCTGGAAACCGTCCCGAAGTTTCGGGGCGGTTTTTTTATGCCTGTTTGGTTGAAGATTCGCGACGGCATCCATGTCGACGTGAAGTATGGTTTTCTCAGGCAGGAAAAGCTCTGTTGACAAACATTTCTTACGGTTGCGGGTTCGTGGTGTAAATGCGGTAGAAATCATCGCGGTATATTTCGCGTAGAGAACTGTTAATCTGCGACTCGTCAAAAAAATCGAAAGAGGCCTGATAGTTTCGTCCCCGAACCGGGTCGCTGATATTATCCGTGTCTTTTGCGCAGACGATCAACAGGCCGGCATTCCGGATATTATCCAGCCGCTCGGCATAGACGGTTCTGCCTGCATACCGAAGCAGAACATCATTCATGCATGCAAGAAAAGCGCTGGATTCGTCGGCCGAATGAACAGCAACAGTTATATTTTTGCAGGAGGCATTCCGGCGCAGGAAATCAAATGCTGCGCTGGGTTTGCCGATCTGCTTGAAGCGCATGGTGTGTGTCAGGCTGTCCGGGTAGTTAAGATGGAAGACCAACAGTCCGGCGCAAAGCAGCGGAATCAGAAGAATCCGCCGCCAGCAGGCGGCGGCGCAGGCTCCGGCGATCAGAAGAAACAGCAACCCCAGCTTCAGGTTATTAAAAGAGCAGGCGACGGGGGCCAGAGCGGCGAAGGCGTTTTCAGGTTTGGTTAGCAGACAGGCCAGGTCATACCAAAGGACGTTGATGAGCGAGATGACGAAAATGGCATACGCCCACATTTTAAGGCGGGCGGGCTGTTCATCGAGGAAGTGCGCAACGACTTTTGAGAAGAGCATCAGACCGAGCAGAATGACCGGCAGCGCCATCCGGATGGTATTGCCGGAAAAAAGCTGGTTGTGAATCACCGGGCCGTTGTGATCTGAGAAAGGCGTGATGAGAAAGCCGAGTCCCCAGAATAGCAACAGCCCCAATTCGATCAGGGAAATCAGTTTAGTTTTTTTGCAGAATCGTTCAAGGATGAACCGGAAAGGGATGGTCAGCAGCATAATGCCGAGCAGCAACGCTCCGGCCGGCCCGGCTTGCCGGAGCAGGCCGCGCAGAAAATAGAACGGAAGGCTGTGGTCCAGGTTGGATAGCAGCGTGGTGGCGGTCAGCCGGTTGGGTGCGCCCGGGAAAAAAGTTATTCCGAACATTGAAACGCCGAAAGGGAAAAGCGGCGAACCGTTGGCGAGCAGGTTTACAAAATAAAAATAAAGCCCCAGCGGGACAATCAGTGCGGAGGTGTAAATCAGTACGGCAGGAAGCCTCCGCCGCTCCTTTATAACCCACATTAAAAAAAGCGGCGCAACATAAAACAGGGCGCTCGATTTGATCGCCAGAGCCAGCGCCATCGCGGCGGCGGGTAGCAATAATCCTCCGGAGGGCTTCTCTCGTTGCGTCAGCAGCGCGGACGCAAAGACCAGCAGCAGGGCGAGCGGAAGGTCATTTTTCAGCGAGCCGAGGTCTTCATGGATCAGCGGCAAAGAAGCGCAAAATGCGGTGAGAGCGGCTGCGACAGGACGGCTGCTGCAGGTGTGATTCAGGATGAAGTAGAAAGAGAGAAAAAGTAGCCACTTGAAAATAACTATCGAAAAACGGCTGGCGGGAAACTGGTAAAAAAAAGCGTACAGCGCTTCCATGCCCCGCGCATAGTAAGCGGTGATGGCTTCGGGACGGTACAGCAATTCCGGCAGGAACGTTGCGGTCGAACCGCTTTTCAGGAAATAGCTGATGTTGGGCAGGTGATACACCAGGCTGTCACCGCCGGGAACCGGCGACATGATCTGGATGACCAGCGGGACGAACAGGAACCAGAGCAGCGCTGGAAACGGACGGAACCCGGCATCCAGTCCGGCGGCAAAGGCCTTCACGTGATGGCCAGCGCCGATTGTTTCGCGGTGGCAAAAAAGAATCAGCAGAAGCGCCTCGCCGCTCAGGCTGAGCCGGCTGAAAATACCGAAGGTTCCCGGAAGAATAACGAGTCCGTAGAGAATCAGCGCAAACAGAACCGGCACCGCCGCCAGCCTGAGTTCCGGTGGCAAATCCTGCTGCCGGAGAATCCTGGACAGCAATAGCAGGACGGCATACAGCACAATCCCGTATAGGATCATATCCAGCATATTTCTCCTGCTGAGCGGGTTCTTTAAGCTTGTTTGGTCGAAGATTCGCGCAGACCGACGGTGCGGTTGAAGACTGGCTTGTCCGATGCCGTGTCGAGGTCGGCACAGAAGTAGCCGATGCGCTCAAACTGAAATTTGTCACCGGCCTTCGCTACTGCCAGTCCGGGCTCAATGATGCCGGTGATGACTTTGAGCGAATCCGGATTCAAATATTCTTTGAAGTCGCCTTCTTCGGTAGCGGGGTTTTCGCTGGTGAAGAGGCGGTCGTAAAGGCGCACTTCGGCCTCGATGCCGTACTGCGCGGAGACCCAGTGGATGGTGCCTTTGACTTTACGTCCGTCCGGCGCGTTGCCGCCTTTGGATTCGGGATCGTGCGAGCAGTGCAGTTCAACGATATTGCCGTTGGAGTCTTTGACGATATTGGTGCAGGTGACGAGATAAGCGCCGCGCAGACGGACTTCGGTGCCGGGAGCGAGGCGGAAGAATTTTTTCGCGGGTTCTTCCATGAAATCTTCGCGTTCGATGTAGATTTCCCGCGCGAACGGCACTGTGCGGACGCCCATTTCCGGCTTGTTCGGATGGTTGGGCAGTTCAAATTCCTCCGTCTGGACTTCCGGATAGCTGGTGATGACGACTTTGAGCGGATCAAGCACGGCCATGCGGCGCGGCGCGATTTCATTGAGGTCGTTGCGCACATGGTGTTCGAGCAGAGCGACGTCGGTGAGGCTTTCGGTCTTGGTGACGCCGATTTCGGTGCAGAAGGCGCGGATGGCTTCGGGTGTGTAGCCGCGGCGGCGCATGCCGCAGATCGTCGGCATACGCGGATCATCCCAGCCGTTGACGAGGTTTTCCTTCACCAGCTCGAGCAGTTTACGTTTGCTCATGATGGTGTAGGTGAGATTGAGGCGGGCGAATTCGTACTGATGCGGCTGGTAGAGTCCGAGCGTTTCGAGAATCCAGTCATAGAGCGGGCGGTGTACCTCAAATTCGAGGGTGCACATGGAGTGAGTGACTCCTTCAATGGAATCTTCGAGGCAGTGGGCAAAGTCGTACATCGGATAGAGACACCATTTGTCGCCGGTATTGTGGTGGCTGGCGTGCTTGATGCGGTAGATGGCCGGGTCGCGCATGTGGAGGTTGGGCGAGTTCATGTCGATTCTGGCGCGCAGCACATAGGTGCCGTCGGCGAACTCGCCATTTTTCATCCGTTCGAAGAGGTCGAGGTTTTCTTTGATGGAGCGGCTGCGACCTGCCGGTTCTTTACCCGGCAGGTGCGGTACGCCGCGATATTCCTTGAAGGCGTCGACGCTCAAGTCGCAGACGTAGGCCTTGCCGAGTTTGATCAGTTCGACGGCGCATTCGTACATGCGGTCGAAATAATCCGATGCCCAGTAGAGGTGTTTGCCCCAGTCGAAGCCGAGCCAGCGGACATCGTTTTCGATCGCTTCAACATATTCGGTGTCTTCGGCGGTCGGGTTGGTGTCGTCGAAACGCAGGTGACAGCGCCCGCCGTATTTCAGGGCCGTGCCGAAATCGAGACAGATGGCTTTGGCATGGCCGATGTGCAGATAGCCGTTGGGCTCGGGCGGAAAACGGGTGACGATCTCCGTGTGTTTGCCGGAGGCCAGGTCCGCATCAATGATGTCGTGGATAAAATTACTGCTTGGAGTGCTCATGAGTTTTCCTAAAAGTGAGCTGTTTTTCTGCCCGATTTCGCAACGAATGGCAACCCTTTGTGCTGAATATCCGACGGAACCATCCGGTTTTTAAAGTTGACGCCTACTGCGCTAACTAATAAAACCTATAAAACTGATAACGATTTATTGGTTTGATCCGGAGGAATGAAATTATGAAAATGTCTACTAAAGGTCGCTACGCAGTCCGTATTCTGTTGAGTGTCGCACGGAATCAGAAGAAAGGACCGGTTTCGAAAAAGGTTATTGCCGGGGAAGAGTGCATCTCTGCCGATTACATTGAGCAGATCATCGTGCCGCTTAAAAATGCAGGTCTTGTCACGGGGCTGCGCGGCGTCAAAGGCGGGTTCGTGCTGGCTAAAGAGCCTTCCAAGATCACTATCTACGACGTTCTTCGCGCTTCTGAAGGCGATATGAAACTGGTGGATTGCGAGCGCAATGACTGTAACGGCCGCGACAAAACCATCTGTGTCACCCGTCCGGTCTGGGAAGGGGCCTGCAAAGTGCTCGAAGTTTACTTCTCGAAAATCACCCTCAAAAATCTGCTGGATAGTGAAGCCGATCTCTTGAAAAACCGGTCCGCCAGCTACACCATTTAAGCAGGGGGGGGCGCATGAAAATTTATGACAATATAACCCAGACCATCGGAGGAACTCCGATCGTTCGATTGAACAGACTTTCCAAGGGACTCAAGGCCGTTGTGGCTGTCAAAATGGAATCGCATAATCCGCTCGGCAGCGTCAAAGACCGTATCGGGGTGGCGATGATCGAGGCCGCCGAAAAAATCGGTGAACTCAGACCGGGTTCGACCATTGTTGAGCCGACTAGCGGCAATACCGGCATCGCGCTTGCCTTTGCCGCCGCCGCCAAAGGTTACAAACTGATTCTCACCATGCCGGAAACGATGAGTATCGAACGGCGCAAACTGCTTGCCGCGCTCGGTGCCGAGCTGATCCTTACACCCGGCGCTGACGGAATGCCCGGCGCGATTAAAAAAGCGGAAGAGCTGGTCGGCACCTTGTCGAACGCCTACATGCCGCAGCAGTTCGATAATGCCGCCAATCCTGAAATTCACCGTAAAACCACCGCCGTTGAAATCTGGGATGACACCGATGGAAAAGTTGACCTGTTCGTCGCGGGCGTCGGCACCGGAGGTACGTTGAGCGGCGTGGGCAGTGCACTCAAGAAACGCAAACCGTCTGTCAAAGTTGTTGCGGTTGAGCCGGCTGACTCACCGGTCATCTCCGGCGGAAAAGCCGGTCCGCACAAAATCCAGGGCATCGGCGCGGGATTCATCCCAACAAACCTCGACACCAAACTGGTCGACGAGGTTATTCTGATCAGCGCCGCCGACGCCGGCTCTACCGCGCGCCGCCTCGCCAAAGAGGAAGGGATTCTCTGCGGAATATCTGCCGGAGGCAATGTTTGGGCCGCGCTTCAACTGGCTAAACGGCCTGAGAATGAAGGTAAGCTCATCGTCACCATCATCTGTGACACCGGCGAGCGCTATCTCTCCACCTGGCTCTTCGACGAAGTATAAGGAACGGCTTTGCCTGAGCGCCGCGAAGCGCTGTGCCGCAACGCAGTTGCCGGAAAAAACTTTTGTGCCGCAGTGAAACAAGCTAAAACCCTAGCCATGAATACGTCTTTTGCCAATGTGCCGCTGCAGTGGGTCGGGCCGGTCAAAATCACCGGGCCGGAAATTGATGTCGAAACGGAACTTCCGCTGGCGACCTACGAAACGCCGGTATTTGCCACGGTCAACCGCGGTGCGCGGGTCGCCACAGCTTCCGGCGGCATTAAAGCCGTTGTCATCGACGAGCGGATGAGCCGCTCCGTTCTTTTTGAAGCGCCGGACGCCATCATCGCTTTCCAATGTCTGGAAAAAATCAAAACGGAGTTTCCAAAGTTTGGAAAAACCGTCGCCACGACCAGCCGCTTCGCCAAGCTGATCGATATGCACTCGCAGATCGCGGGCAATTTGCTGTTCATCCGCTTCGAGTTCACCACCGGCGACGCCTCCGGCCATAACATGGCCACCTTCGCCAGCGAAGCGCTGATGGATCGCATCCTTGAACTCTGCCCGGCGCTGAAATACGAATCGATCTCCGGCAACTTCTGCTCCGATAAAAAAGCCACCGCCGTCAACGGCATCCTCGGTCGCGGCAAATATGTCGTCGCCGAGCTGACCGTTCCCGAAAAGCTGGTTCAGAAATATCTGAAAAGCACGCCGGAAAAAATCGTCCAGCTCAACATCCGCAAAAACCTGATCGGCACGATGCTGGCGGGCGGACTGCGCTCCGCCAACGCGCACTACGCCAACATGCTGCTGGCGTTCTATCTCGCCACCGGTCAGGACGCCGCCAACATCGTCGAAGGTTCGCAGGGCGTCACGCAGGCCGAAGTCCGCAACGGCGACCTCTGGTTTTCCGTCACCATCCCCAACCTGATCGTCGGCACCGTCGGCAACGGCAAAGGACTCCCGTTCGTCGAAGAAGTGATGCTGAAACTCGGCTGCCGCGAAGAGCGCGAGCCGGGCGCTAACGCCCGCCGCCTCGCGCTCATCTGCGCCGCCGCCGTCCTCTGTGGCGAACTCTCCCTCATGGCCGCCCTCACCAACCCCGGCGAACTCATGGCCGCGCATCGTAAATTGGAAAGAAAGGGTTGAGCATGAATTTTGTAATTCGGTGGCTGGCCCCTTTTCTTATATGCCTAGTTTCCGGGTGTGCGAATGGCTGGAACAGTGATGCGAGTAACACCACTCCACACAGTAAATTAGTCGCTACCGAGTGGAGGCTGAAAACAGACGCATACACAATCGAATATCAGGATAATCGAGGAAAATACATAATCATCCCTTGTTCCAAAAATTTCAACAGTTCGTTTTTTCCTAATGGGGAATGGGCGTTTGATGAAAAGAGAATTGGCCAGAAATATGGAGGGAAAAAGGCTGTTGGAGGTCTTCGTGCGGGCGAGGTGTTGAAGATCGTTCGGGTGGTTAAAAACTCTCATATTGAAATGGGAGTCAGCTATCACCCCATGATGGTTCCAGAGCAAAGCAACCGCTGGACTGGGGATAAGAAACTCGACGGTGTGTTTTTATACGACGAGTTTGAAAAACAAGGCATCCTGAATCCGGAATATGCAGAGCCTATAACTGTGGACTGATTATGAGTGAACTCGAAAAACGGAAAGTGGAGCACGTTAAGATCGTCGCGCAGAAGGACGAGATGGATCGCCGTAAGTTTTATTTCGACGAGATCCGTCTGATGCACCGCGCGCTGCCGGAAATCAATCTGGCCGACGTTGATCCGTCGGTTGAGTTTATGGGCAAAAAACTTTCGTTTCCGCTGCTGATTTCTTCGATGACCGGCGGAAGCGGCAAGCAGCTTGAGACCATTAACCGGAATCTGGCGGCGGCGGCGGAGGCCGAAGGGGTCGCGATGGGCGTCGGTTCGCAACGGATTCTGTTTTCCGAGCCGTCGGCGCGCGCCAGTTTTGATTTGCGCCGCATTGCGCCGTCTGCGCTGCTGTTTGCCAATCTCGGCGCGGTGCAGCTTAATTACGGGATGACCCTTGGGCAGATTCGGTCGGCTATCGAGGTTCTTCAGGCCGACGCGCTCTGTTTGCATTTGAACCCTCTTCAGGAAGTTGTCCAGCCGGGCGGCGATACTGATTTTTCCAATCTTCGGAAAAAGATCGGCGAAATTGTCCAAGGACTGTCTACCCTGAGCTCAGTCGAAGGGGGGGTGCCGGTAATCGTCAAAGAGGTCGGCGCTGGCATTTCCGCCGCCGATGCCGAACTGCTGATTCAGGCCGGCGTGAAGTTTATCGATGTTGCCGGCGCGGGCGGCACGTCGTGGAGCCGGATTGAAGCGGCGCGCTGCGCTGACCCGTCACTTGGTGAGCTTTTCCAGGACTGGGGCATTCCAACGCCGACGGCGCTTAAACAGCTCGCTCCGCTTAATGTCACATTGATTGCTTCCGGCGGTATCCGCTCTGGCGTGGATATGGCGAAGGCCGTGGTTCTCGGCGCGTCGCTCTGCGGCGTGGCGCGGCCGTTTCTGGCTCCGGCGATGGAATCGGCGGAAGCCGTGCGGAAAGTCATTCATCAATTGAAACGTGAGTTTGTCACCGCGATGTTTCTGCTCGGCGCGGACCGCGTCGAAAAAATTAAAAGCCGCGAAGAGCTGATCCTCAAATGAAAACCGGCATCGACCAGATTAGTTTTTACACCTCGCAGTATTTTCTCGATCTGAAAACGCTGGCGGAAGCGCGCGGCGCCGATCCGGAAAAATTTTATACCGGTATCGGCCAGGAAAAAATGGGTATTCCGCCGCCGGACGAAGATATCGTCACCATGGCCGCCAGCGCGGCGTTCCGGCTGAAAGAGCAGGGGGCGTTGGAAGGCGTCGAAGCGTTGCTGTTCGCCACCGAAAGCGGCATCGATCAGTCGAAGGCCGCCGGAATGTTTGTCCACGGACTGCTCGGGCTTCCGTCGCGCTGCCGCGTGGTTGAACTCAAGCAGGCCTGCTACAGCGCGACCGCCGCGCTACGGCTGGCGATGGGACTCGTCGCCATGAAGCCGCAGAGCAAAGTGCTGGTGATTGCTTCCGATGTCGCCCGTTACGAACTGGGCAGTCCCGGCGAATCAACGCAGGGTTGCGGTGCGGTGGCTTTTACTGTTTCTGCCAATCCGCGCCTGCTGGCTATTGATCCGGAATCCGGATTTTATGCCGACGACGTAATGGATTTCTGGCGACCCAACTACCTTTCCGAAGCGCTGGTGGACGGCAAGTATTCGACGCTGGTTTATATCAAGGCTCTGCTCGAATCGTGGAAGCAGTACGCCGCCGAGAGCGGCCGTTCGCTCGATGATTTCGCCCGCTTCTGTTACCACATTCCGTTCACCCGCATGGCCGAGAAAGCCCATCAAAAGCTGGCGAAGGGCGTTTCCGATGAAGATCTGAAAAAGGTCATCGGCGAGTCGCTGATCTACAGCCGGAGCGCGGGCAATTGTTATTCCGCTTCACTCTATGTCGGCCTTTGCTCACTGCTCGACCATGCGGCGGAGGACCTGTCCGGAAAGCGGATCGGACTTTACAGCTACGGCTCCGGCTGCGTCGGCGAGTTTTTCAGCGGCACGGTTCAGAAGAATTACCGCGCCGCGCTTTTCACCGCAGAGCATCAAAAACTGCTCGCCGGACGCACTGAACTGACCTTCCGGCAGTACGAAGATATTTATCACTACGGCATTCCGACCGATGGCGGCGACCACGCTTTCCCGCAGTACCGCACCGGACCGTTCCGCTTCGCCGGCATGCGGGAACATAAGCGCATCTACGAACCGGCGTAGCCGATTCACAATGTTATTCGTTATTGGATATTTGTTGTTCGGGTTGCTGTCGTAGTTTTCGAATATCCAATATCAAATAGCGAATATCGCAGCCGTTAACCTCGGCGAAGGTATTGGTTCCGGAAGTTGTATCTTTGAGCAGAAGATGTTTAAATGTGAACTAAATGAAGGCTGTATCTCCAGGCAAACTGATCTTGAGCGGCGAGCATTCCGTGGTGTACGGAAAGCCGGCCGTTGCGATGGCGATTGATCGCAGTGTCACGGCGACCATTGAGACCACGTCGGACGGGCAGGTCTCTTTCGATCTGCAGGACGTCAGCGCCAGGGAATCGTTTACCATGCTGGCGCTTCAGGACTTCAAGCGCCGGGCGCTCCATAACTACCATCTTTTCCTCGACGGACAACTTGGCATTCGCGGCGTGTTGCACAAACCGGTTGACCTCTTCAAGTTCGGGTTCATCACCGTGCTCGACGGACTGCACCGCTCGCTCGAGACCGGTATTGTCATCAAACTCAAGTCGAGCATTCCGGTCGGCAGCGGCATGGGTTCCTCTGCGGCATCGGTTCTTAGCGAGCTGCGCGCCCTCGGCCATTACCTGCGCGTCGAGTTCAAACCCGAGTGGTATTACGAATTCAGTCTGGAGGCCGAAAAGCTTCAGCACGGCCATCCCAGCGGCGTGGATTCCTACATTTCTCTCTACGGCGGATGCGCCGCCTTCCAGAATGGTGCGGCGCGGTCCGTACCGCTACCGCGCATGAAAATGTATCTCGTTGAAACCGGCACACCGGAAGCGACCACCGGCGAATGCGTCGTGCAGGTCAAAGAGCAGTTTCAAAACGATATGATCTGGAACGATTTTGAAGCCGTCACCAGCGAGGTCGAAAAAGCGGTGCGCGAAAATAACAGCGCGCTGATGCGCTCGCTGATCCGCGAAAATCACCGGCTGCTTTGCCGCATCGGTGTTGTCCCGCAGAAAGTGCAGCAGTTTGTCGCCGACGTTGAAACCGCGGGCGGGGCGGCCAAAATCTGCGGCGCGGGTTCCATTCGCGGTCAGAACGGCGGCGTGGTGCTGGTGCTGGCCGACTTTATGCCGGTTTCGCTGGCCGAAAAATACGGCTACAAAGTTTCGCCCGTCCGCGGCGATCCGCTCGGGACGAGAATTGTATGATTGGCGATTTACGATTTGAGATTTAAATGACCGCAAAATCGTCAATCTTCAATCGTCAATCTTCAATTAAAGCATCAGCGCCCGGATCGCTGATGCTTCTGGGCGAACACGCCGTGCTCCACGGCCGCCGTGCGCTGGTCTGCGCCATCAATAGGCGCATCACCGTTTCACTTTTCCAATGTTCGGACAAAGTTGTCCGGATCGTTTCAGACCTTGGAACCTATGAAGTGCCGCTCGGCGATCTGACCGACCACCCCGATTTCCGTTTCGTGCTGGATGCCGTGAAGCAGTATCCGCTGGAGCAGGGTCTTGAGCTGAAAATCGAATCCGAGTTTTCGAGCGATATCGGCTTCGGTTCATCCGCCGCTGTCACCGTCGCTACACACGCCGCGCTGATGGGCGGCGGCGAAAACCGCATGGAGCTTTTTAAACGTTCGCTGGCGACGATTCACCGTGTACAGGGACGCGGCTCCGGCGCGGATGTGGCGGCGAGTGTTTTCGGCGGTGTGGTAGCGTACCGCGCCAACCCTTTGGAAATCCATCCGTTGACGGAATCGTTTCCGCTGACGGCGGTTTACTCCGGTTCCAAGATGAAAACGGCGGATGTGATCCGTTATCTCGAAGAGCGTCGCGCGCTAAACGCCGATTATTTTGAACGGATTTTCGACCGGATGGACGCCAGCGTCGGTGAAGTGATTGACGATTTTTCACAATTGGGCCGGATGCTGACTCTGAATCAGAAGCTGATGGAAGAGATGGGGCTCTGTAACGCCGCGCTGGCGAAAATTATCGAGGGGTTCCAAGCGCTGAAAGTTCCCGCCAAAATCTCTGGCTCCGGCCTCGGCGACTGCGCCATCGGCCTCGGAGAAATTCCCAAGATTGGAAACTTCAAAACCTACGCCCTGCAGGTTGAACCACGTGGTGTATCAGTAGATAGTTGACGGCAGGCATAACGGGCGCGGATTACCGTGTGCCGGTCATACTCTGGGTCGGTGTTCCTAACAGCTCTTGAAATTCCTTGCCGCTTATCTTCTTCCAGACTACTTGGCTTGACTCATGTGAGTTGGTTGGCGCCAGACGCACCGCCATGACGAAATGTCCGGTTCTGCTTGGCGCTTGGATGGGTTGATACCCGTTCGCCTTGGCTACGAATGAGAAAGGGAGTGCATCTGCAAGGGCAAAACTGAAGGTGCCATCCGATTTGGTCTTTCGCTCGGAACCGTAAATGGACACCGTGGCGTCCCCTATGGGGAGATCCTTCAGATCTGTGACGGTGCCGGTGGCCCATGTACCAGAATGACAGGGATAAAACATTTGGCAGCCATTCAGGCAGCCGACAACGATAAGAATTAGCAAATATCTTTGTTTCATCCGAATACACCTAATAGTTGCTCAACGACAGCGCTTCGCCAAGGCTTCGACCTTGGCAGGCAGTGTAGCAGACCTCTAAACCGTGGAAAGATTTCTTCCGGGGTTTGGAGAATTCATGGTGGAAGCGGCATCCTTGCCGCTGGCCCGCATGAGGAGAGAAATCAGCGGCAGGGATGCCGCTGCCACTCTGTTAACCGTTAATCCACGCCTTGATGTGTTCGGGCAGGGCGGTGACGGCGGTGACTTCCACTTCAACGTCTGTGCCGCTGGAGGTCGGAACGTTCACCTTATCTCCGGCTTTGGCTCCCGCGAGCGCTTTGGCCATGCCGGCCTGATTGGAAATGATGTGCAGGGTTTCGTCCTGGTCCCATTCGCCGAGGATGTAATAGTTCTCGCGGGTTCCGTCGCCGTAAACCAGTTCGACTCCGGTGGCGATGCCGACGACGTCGCACGGGAAGCCGGTGAAGTCGGTCGGTTTAACTTCGTCGAGTGCTTTCTGGAGTTCTTCGGCTTGCAGGCCGAGCAGGCGCTGTTTTTCTTTGGCGAATTTAAATTCGGAATTTTCACGCAGGTCGCCGTAGCTGCGGGCCAACTCGATCTCTTTCGAGTTTTCCGGAATTTCTTTTTTGAGGATGTGCTCAAACTGGTCTTTACGCGCTTGGTAGCTGCGCGGAGAAGTGATGCGCGGATTCTTTTCTTTTGGCGCGGCGTTGGTTTTCTTGAGAACAATCTCGTGCAGGTCGGGGCAGATCTTAATGGTTTTTGCCTGTAAGCTCTGACGATCGAGTTTACTCCATGCGGGCGATTCGCTGATGCGCCGCATAAAGTCGCGCCGTTGCGAGTCGCTCATGGCGGCGAGGATGCTCTTGAGTGATTCGTTATTTTCAATCTGTTCGCGGAGCTGATTCTGCGCGCGCAAGGCGGCGCCGCAATGTTCCTGCTCAATCAGTTCGATGGTCTGGAAGGCGAGGTCGGCCTTGTCAGTGAGCTGCCAGCCTGCGGCGCGTTCTTCGTTGCGTAGAATCCAGAGCAGCAGCGCGGGACTGCATGCGCGGCGGCGGACGGTGTTGCGAATCTGTTCCGTCAGTTCGGCTTCAGCGCCGTTACGGATGAGTGCTTCGATAGTTTCGTTGAGCGCGGTGGTGCCGAATTCGGGCAGGCGGCGCAGCAGGAAGCTGCGGGCGGTTTCCGATGCGGTGAAGAGGCGGTTGATGAAGGCCTGCATGAAGCGCGAGGGAAGCTCTTCCAGCAGAGCAGGCAGGTCGTCGCGTCCGGCCAGTTTGGTCAGCTCGGCGGCGCAGTCCACGCCTTCGGGCTCGACGCCGAGCTGCTCGGCGTAGACCAGCGCCTGCGCGATCCAGCCGGGCTGGTTGAGTGAGCCGCCTTTAACGGCGAAAGCGAGACGGTTGGCGATCGCTTCTTTCATGTAGGGTTCCAACGTTTGCCGTTCCCTTTGGTCACTGCCCCGCGTTAGCGGGGCCTCTCTCGCTTCGCTCGGGTGGAACTTTTGCGCCAGAATTTCTTCCAAGCCTTGGAAAACGTCGGGCATATCGCGCTTGTTTTTGAATTTTTCAAACCAGACCTGATCATAGGCCTTGGCCTTGCGGCGCAGGCGCAGCGGATCAGTGCGTTTGGCGGGGATTTCGACGAGCGGATCGTTTTTGAGGTCTTTACGCGCCGCGTCCCAGAACTTTTTCCAGTCGGCTTCGGTGGCGATCAGGTCGGGCATAAAGTGATCCTGAATCAAATTCAGCGAAAGCGGGCCGTAGCTGCGCAGGGTCATACGGATGATCTCGGCCGGATTGTTGTTCATCATCTGGATAAATTCATCGGGCTTGTTATGGCGGACGGCCATCAGGTGATCGTCAGTGAGCACGTCGAGCGCGACGGCGGCGTAGGAGAAGGCGAGTTCGTGATCGCCTTTCTTTTCAAAGGCCACTTCGACCTTCTGGTAGAAGGCGTCCACGCGGCCGATGATGCCGAAGCCCCAGGTTTTGTTGTAACAGAGCATGCCCTTCCTCATGGCGCGCAGGTGGCGCAGGCGCAAAAAAGCCTCTTCGGTGGAAGAGGCTTTTTCGAAGGCGGGTTCGATGAACTTCTGCTCTTTGCGATTGGTCGCCAGAATGTGCAGAAGTTCTTTCTGCGCAATGGCAGGGGATGTGCCCTGTTTGAGGGCGAGCCATTCGTAGGCGGCGACGGCTTCGTCGAGCATCTTGCGGTCGATCAGGGTGTCTTTCAGTAACTGGGCCCATTCAACGGCGCGGACTTCTTTGCCGTCGGCGCAGAGGGCATCGAGCTGTTCGAGCAGGTCGGTGCAGGGGACAGTTTCGGCTTCAAGGTGGGCGAGCAGTTGTTCTTCGGTCAGAGCCATGATTTTTCCTCCTTGACCCTTCGACTCGCCCTCCAAGGTGATGGAGTGCTCGCTCAGAATAACCTTACGGCGCGTCAAAGGGTCAACCTTGAGCCAGGCGCATCAGCGCCGCGCCGAAACCTTGGCACAACTACCACAGTTGCCAAGGCGCTTATTGTTTCGGCAATAAGCGGGTTAAAATGGGCAGACACCATACGGCCTTCAATCCGTTCTGGCAAAGCCAAAGCGCAGTTTTTCTGGTCGGCGCAGAAAGGAACATCCTTCCAAACCAGGGAGGGGCTATATTCTGCGGACAATTTAAGGAAGGCTGGAAAATATGAATAGAAAAATACCAAATCTGGTAGCCGTACTAAGATTCATCTTTATCTTTGGCGGAACGGCATCGACGGGGCTGGAAAGATGGCGACCGGTCAACTTTTTCAACTCTTGGGTACACAAATCCGGGAAGAACCATTAATGTCTCCCGCATGAATAATTTAAATGTGCTTAAACAACTCGGTAAAACTCACGGAACGCCTCTCTTTGTGGTCGATCACGATGTTCTCCGCCGGAACTACGCCACCTTTAAAAAATACCTGCCCCGCGTCCAGGCCTACTATGCGGTGAAGGCCAATCCGGATCCCGCCATCGTCAAGACTCTGTTCGACGCGGGCGCCAGCTTTGACGTGGCCTCGATGCCGGAGTTCAACATCGTGTATGACCTGATCAAGCACATGCCCGCCAAAAAAAGGCAGGACTGGATCTGGGACAAGATCATCTATGCTAATCCCATCAAGGTGAATGAGGCATTGCGGGAACTGGATCAGTACAAGGCGCTGGTCACTTATGACAATTACGAGGAGATCAAGAAGATCAAGAAATACGCGCCGAACTCGGGGCTCGCTTTGCGGCTGAGCGTTCCCAACACCGGTGCCATGTGTGAACTTTCATCGAAGTGCGGCGCGGCGTCGGGCGAAGCGGTGGATCTTATTCTGGCGGCGGAAAAGGCCGGACTGGTTGTGGAAGGGCTGAGTTTTCATGTCGGCAGTCAGACCACCAACTTCGAAAATTTCGTTCAGGCTATTAATCTGGCGGCCAGTGTTTTCGCTGAAGCGAAAAGCCGCGGGTACACAAAAATGAACCTGCTGGATATTGGCGGGGGATTTCCCGCGCCCTACGACGCGACCGTCAAACCCTTCAGCGAACTCGCCCGCAAAATCAACGCCGAGCTCAACCGGCTCTTCCCTAAAGATATCCAGATTCTGGCTGAGCCGGGTCGTTTCATGGTCGCGACGGCGGGTACCGCCGTTTCAAAAATCATCGGCAAGGCCGTCCGCAATGGGAAGCTCTGCTACTACATTGACGACGGGGTTTACAACACGTTCTCGGGGATTATCTTCGACCATTGCAAATATCACCTGAAAGCATTCAAGCGCGGCCCCGTTGAGATCTGCACCGTCTTCGGCCCCACCTGCGACGCGCTCGACGTGATATCGATGTCGGAAGAACTACCCACCAATCTTGAACTGGGCGACCTCGTGTACAGCCGGAATATCGGCGCCTACAGCACGGCCTCAGCGACGAGCTTCAATGGTTTCTCGCCAGCTAAAATTGTTCATATCAATCAGTAAAAAGTAGAACGACCGTCCCGGTCGTTTATGAGCAAGCGAGACGCTTACTCTACATTAAAAAGACCGTCATGCGATACGCATGACGGCCCTTTGATTACGCCAGAAGTTTACTTCTTCTTGCCGGCTTTCTTCTTCGCCTTTTTAGTCACGACCTTTTTCGGGGCAACCTTCTTGGCTTTTGCTTTTACCGTCTTGGATGGCTTCTTCTTAGCCGCGACCTTTTTGGTTTTTGCTTTTACCTTCTTCACTACTTTGGCTTTAGGTTTTTTGGCCGGAGTCGGAGAATGTTTCTTCTGCCCTTGAGCCGCTAATTTTTTGAGGGCCGCTTCCTGAAACTTCTTGTCGATCGCGATGATCGGGTTGGCTGCCGAAACAGTGACGGTTGCCGTGGACTCCGCGAGCTCTGCAGCCAGCTCCCGCACCGTGCCGTCAAATGAGAATTTGCTGCCGGGTTTGATTTCTTTGACATCGGTGGGCAGACCAATCTGGTCGAGGATGGCGATGAAGGGCTCGGGATCCAGTTCCTCCACATTCACCATGGTTTTCGGATCCCAGACGCCCTGAGCCACCAGCATGGCGGCGGCTACCGGCGGGACGCCAGCCGTGTAGCTGATGCCCTGCGATTCGATTTCCTCGTAGCAGGCGTGATGGTCGGATACCTGATAGATGAACACCTCGCGCTTCTTGCCGTTTTTCCAGCCCTTGACGAAGTTACCGATGCAGGTCTTGCCGGTGTAGCCCGGCGCCAGCGTCTTGGGATCGGGTAGCAACGCCTTCACGACTTTCAGCGGAACAACTTCCTGCCCGGTGGTAAGTTTTACGGGCAGATGATCAAGGAATCCCAGAGTCCGCAGCACGGTGAACACGTTGATGTAATGATTGCCGAAGCCCATCCAGAACCGGATGCTGTTCGCATCGATGTTCTTCGACAGCGAGTGCAGTTCATCATGTCCGTTCAGGTAGATCGGGCAGGGGCCGGCCACCGGGAAGTCGTACATGCGCTTGACGGAATGCGTCGGGTATTCCGCCCATTTCCGGTCAATCCAAGTCCACACTTTGATGAACTCGCGGAAATTGATTTCCGGGTCGAAATTGGTGGCGAAGTATTTGCCGTGGCTGCCGGCGTTGACGTCCATGATGTCGATGGTGTCGATCTTGTCGAAATACTTTTTCTGGGCCAGTGCGCAGTACGCATTCACCACGCCGGGGTCGAATCCAACGCCGAGGATGGCCGTCAGCCCCGCGTCACGGCAGCGGTCCTTGCGCTTCCACTCATAGTTGGCATACCACGGCGGCTGCTCGCACACTTTGTCGGGATCTTCGTGAATCGCCGTGTCCATGTAGACCGCGCCGGTCTGGAGGCAGGCCTCGAGAACGGACATATTGATGAATGCGTTTCCAAGGTTGATCACCATTTCGGACTGCGTTTCCTGAATCAGCTTCACGGTCGCCGGAATGTCGAGGGCGTCGAGCTGGCGCGAATACAGCTTCTTCGACGGATCCTTGAGATGGTTCATCTTCCGGACGCTGGCGATAATCTCGTCGCACTTGGCCTGGGTGCGCGATGCGATGCAGATATCGCCGAGCACGTCGTTGTTCATCGCCGCTTTGTGAGCCGTCACATGGGCCACACCGCCAGCACCAATAATCAATAGATTCTTTTTCATCAACGTTCCTTTTTCTTATGAAAGACCTTCGAGGTAATCCTTGTAGCTAAATCGCCGAACTGTTTCCAGCTTTCCGTTCAGCCTTTTTACGCAAATGGACGGCATAGGCAGGCCATTGAACCAGTTTTTCTTCACCATGGTGTATCCGGCGGCGTCGGCTAGACGAATCTCTGTGCCTGCCACCAGTTTCGACTTGAGCTTGAACGTTCCGAAAACGTCACCCGCCAGACAGGATCGTCCGGCAATGATGACGGGGTGGCGTCCGGGGCCGGGCGCGTTGACTTTCGGGTTGGTCCGGTAGATCAGATGATCCAGCATGTGGGCCTCCATGGAGGCGTCAAGAATCGCAGTATCCATTTCGTTATGCACGACATCCAGGACGGTCGTCACGAGTTCAGCGCAACCGGTGATCGCCGCCTCGCCCGGCTCCAAATAGACCTGCACCCCGAACCCATCACTGAACTGTTTAAGGCGCCGGCAGAACGACTTCAGGGGATATCCTTTTTTCGTGAAGGACAATCCGCCGCCCAGGCTGACCCACTCCATTTTCTTCAGGAGCGGCCCGTATTTCTTTCCAATCTGATCGAGCGCGGACGAAAAACTTTCGAACTCGTCGTTTTCGCAGTTGAAATGGAACATCACGCCAGTAATTAGGGGAGCCACTTTCATGAGGGCGGCCTGATCGGTTACACCGAGCCGTGAATAGCGGCGGGCTGGATCGGCAAGGTCGTAATGAGAATGACTGATCCCCGGATTAACCCGTAAGCCGAGCGGCAGGCCGCGCGTCTCGCGGGCATATTGTTTCAGTTGCGAGATGGAGTTGAAAATCACCATATCGGCAAACGTGCTGACCTCGCGGACTTCCTTTCGCGAAAAGCCGACGCTGTAGGCGTGAACTTCTTTTCCGAATTTTTCGTACCCCAGTCTCGCCTCGGGAAGGGAACTGCTCGTTGTGCCATCCATGTACTTGCTCATCAGGGGAAACACGGACCAGGTCGAAAAGCACTTCAGCGCAAGAACCGATTTTGCCCCCGACAACTCGCGCACCTGCTGGATAATTTTCAGATTTCTGAGCAACTTCTTTTCGTCGATCAGATAGTAGGGAGTGGTTGGTTTTGCCATCTGTACACCTGCCTCATCATCATAAAACTAGAAGTTGGAGCCAATGATCGGAGTCGAACCGATGACCTGCTCATTACGAATGAGCTGCTCTACCAACTGAGCTACATTGGCCAAAAGAGCGCGTATTAAGCCAGAGGCGATTGGACGGGTCAAGAGTTTCCAACGGTTGGAACAAAATCACCCGCCCCGATACTCGTATAAGGCGCGGCCACCCTTCGGCGATGCTCAGGGCAGGCCGATCCGTCCTCCTTCGCGTTTCACGCTACGGCGTGACAGGCACCCACAGTAAGAGAGCGATAACAGCAGGATTTATCTTCTGTAGCCGGGGCCGGTGGCCCCGGAAGAAGAAAGGGCGAACAATTTTTGCCGCGGACGGTTCGGCGAGCCGTCCCTACCTAATTGGCGGCGGGCGCTTCGGTCGGAAGAGGCGGCAGGGCGGGTGACTCTTCTACCGGAGCGGGCTGGGGGGACGCTTCTACAGGAGCGGAGGATTCTTCTACTGGAGCGGGCCGGAGGAAATTTTCCATAGTAACGGCGCGGGTCGGTTCTTCCGCGTTCGCAGAAGGTTCGGCAGATACGTCGGCTTTCGCCTTGGACTTCTTGTCCTTTTTCTTTTTCCAGTCGTCTTTTTCCGGCTCGTCGTTGCGGAGCGGGCTTTCGGACCAGCCGCGCGGCCAGAGCGATTTGCTGGCATCAGAAGCCTTGAGACGGCGCGCAGCTTCACGCTGAGCCTGATCCGGATTGGTCAGTACATAGGGCGTCAGCAGAACAACCAGTTCGCTGCGGTCATCTGTGTTGTTACGTGAACTAAAGAGCCAGCCAAGCAGAGGAATGTCGCCCAGAATTGGAATTTTGGTATTGCTCTTAGTGTTTGATTTCCGAACCAGTCCGCCCAGTACGACGGTGGAGCGATCCTGCACTGCAACGGTGGCCTTGATTTCGCGTTTTGCAATGACGGGCACCAGATTACCGTCAATTTTGACTTCGCCGCCGACATCATCTGCGGTCTGAGTGATTTCCATCACCACAAAGCCCTTCGGGTTAATGTTGGGTTTTACTTTCAGCGTGATGCCGATATTGCGGTAGGCATAAGTGGAACGGGCGCTGTAATCGTATGAAGCACTGCCACTGCTGCTGTTGATAGATGAAGAAACGACAGGACGTTCTTCACCGACTGTGATCGTCGCTTCCGTGTTGTCGGTTGTCATCACCACGGGCGTGGATAGAATTCGGGTATCGCCGTCTGTCTTCGTCGCCTGAATCAGTGCCTGCATATTGATACTCGGCAAAATTCCATAATAGCCGAGTCCACCGCCTAACGCGCTAAGTGATTTGTTAGCATCCGAAAGTATGTTGGTGGTTCCAAGGTTAGCACCTTGAAAACCACTGTATTCTTGGTTCTTGCCAGTCAGTTGTGTGCTATAAACCCAATTAACGCCGGTTTGAATACTGTCGTTGAGCCCGACGCTAAGAATGACGGCTTCGATCATGACCTGCTCGAGCATGACGTCGAGGCCGGCAATGACCGCTTTGATGGCGGCGATGTCGGATTTGCGGCCCATCAGGAGCAGAGAGTTGGAGCGTTCGTCGGATATGATTTTGGTGTCGGCGGAGAGGCGACCGATCGCGCTCTTGGCTTCGGGGCTGAGTTCCCGCCCGGTGGGCTCAACCACTTTCTGAATCACTTCGTCAACGGTTTTGCTGGCTTCGGTTTTGCCTGCACCGGCGGCACCGGTGGTTTTTTCTTTTTCCGTGGCTTTGGCCGCGCCGACAAATTCGTTCAGGATGCCGGAAATTTCTTTGGCTTGAGCAAATTCCAACTTCACCACTTCGACCACGACGGCCGGATCAACCGACACGTCGAGCACCTGAATAATGCGATCAAAGAATTCGAAGTTGGCGGCTTTGGAAAAGACGATGATGATGTTGGTGCGGTCATCGGAGACGATTTTGACTTCACCCTCAATCATTTCAGTTGATTGTTCCGGCGCGCCCACGGATTCAGCGGTTTCGCCTCTCGGAGCGCGGATGACGCCGGGGATGGTGCGCACTTCACCGGCGACAACGGTCTGTTCGCCTTTTTTAGTTTTGGCGGCTTCGACCAGTTCTTTGATTTTGCCGGCGACGGTGGCGGAGGTGGCGTATTTAAGCTGGTAGATGCGCGGCACAATTTTTTCGACGGGCTGGTCGACCATGGTGATCAGCTCGACGATACGGGCGATGTTGGCGGAGGTGTCGGTGATCAGGACGCTGTTGATGCGCGTCATTTCAATGATTTTTCCGTAGCCATGAACCAGATGCTGGATGAGCGGCTGAACATCGGCGAAGATGACGTAGCGCAGGGGAATGACCTGCGTGATGAGCTGGTCGGCCGGTACATATTTCTTTTCCGAGTCGAACGGTTGGATTTCCATCCCTTCCTGACGGGCGGCGGCAATCGGAACGACTTTCAGAAATTTGTCGCCCATCGGCACCAAGGCGACGCCGTTCATCGAGAGAACGGTTTCAATGGCCTGCTTGGCTTCGTCCTGCGTGAGCTGGCGGCCTTTAAGAGTGATTTTGGCGCTGAGATCGGCCTGTCGGATGATGGTGCGGCCCGTCCATTCGCGGTAGAGCTCAACGGCCTGCTCCAGCGGGGCGTCTTCAAAGCTGAGTGAAATAAGCTGTTGCTGAGCCTGCACGGGAAGCAGGGCGGCGAACAGAGCGGCGAACAGAAGACGAGCGGTCAGTTTTTTCATAAATTTTGATCCATTACTTAAAGCGGGCGGCATTTAACCATGATTAAGGCTCAATTCTCAATGCTCAATTTACAGTGTTCAAGTTTCCCTCTGCTGAAAATTGAGTGTTGTGTATTGAATATTGCTCATTGGGCTACGGCTGTTTTCCGGTAGGCGCAGTCAATGAGCATAGAACCTTTCAAAACCCGGTCGCGCTGGGCATCGGGCGAAGCGGTGAGCTGCAACACATCGAACCGGACACCCTGTTTCTGCAAATCGTAGAGGAAGCGGACGAGCGCATCGAGTTTCCCTTCCCAGTTACAACTGACGCCGAGCTCGTAGAGCGTACCGGTTTGCTTTTCGCTGTAGGGCTGGGTGCGAACCAGGTCGAGGCTATGCTCATCGGCCGTGCGCTTGATGAGCTTGAGCAGTTCGGCGGTGATGGCGGTTTTATTGTCGTAGAGCGGAAGCTGAGATTGAAGCTCCTCCAGCCGGCTGTACCAGACATCTTTTTCAGCGAGGACACGCTTGTGCAGTTCAATCTGGCGCAGCAGACGAACCTTTTCCGTTTTGATTCGCTTCTGTTCGGCAATGCGCGAGCCGGCCATCCAGTAGGTCAGGCCGAAAAGAATCGCCGTGAGCGTGGCCAGTCCGAGAAAAGTTTCGCGTTTAGAAATTTTCACGGCTTGGCCTCCGGTTTGTTTTTCGGAAGTTCAGCTGTGACGGAAAAGGTGGAGACACGTTTTTCTTTGACCATGCGGGTGCTGACCGGCTGGTCTTTGACGCCGGTAAAAATTTCGGAGGCGCCGAGTTTCTGGAAGAAGTCGTAAATCGCTTCGGCACCACCGCTGGAGCCGCGCAGGCTGACGACTTCGTCTTTTTTGTAGGTGAATGAGGCGATTTCAACCCCGTCGGGCAGGGCCACAGCGACTGTGCGCAGGCATTCGAGCGCGGAGTGCGAGCGGTCGGCGTATTTTTCGAGCGAGATCATTTCATCGCGGGCGGCCTGTGCGGCGCGGGCGGGTGCGTCGTATTTCGCGGCTTCCCGGCGCACCCGGTTGTACGAGGCCTGCTGGAGCGAGAATACAGCGCCTGCCACGGAAATGACCGCCATCCAGATGCTGAGCAGGGCGATGGAGGCGATCGTGCCGATTCTCATGAGCCGCTTGCGGCGCTGCAATTCGATCCATTCGCGCGGCACCAGTTCGGCATGATGCAGGCGGCGTTCCGCCGTACGCAAGGCGAGCCCTTCAGAAAGGGGCGGGAGGGAGTTCAGTGAGTGCAGATTGATTGATCCGCCGCACGGTTCTTTAAGCAGGTTGGTCAGCTGTTCCGGAAATTCCGATTCGCTCCAGACTTCAACCATGCAACCGTCGCGGTGGCCGTATTCGGCTTCGAGTGAAAGCATGGTGTAGTGCATTTCCTCGACAATTTCGTGCATCACCGCTTCGTCGGTGAAGTTGTGGAAAAGTTCCAATGATCGGAAACAGACCGGCACACCATCATCCACCACAATCATGGAAAACTCGGTGTGCTCTTCGAGGATGAGTATGACACGGCCTTGGCAGGGCACCTGCCCGTGAGCGATCAGCAGGCTCCACCACGCCAGGATTTCGGCGTCGAGACTGCGGATATAAATATTCTGGGCTTTGAAAAGGTCGCCGAGGGTATCCACTATTTTTCGCTGTGCGGCGACGGCCAGAACCCGCGAGTGGTTTTCGGTCTGGCAGAGCACTTCATAGGAGACGGTCAGCTGGTCGACCGGAAAGGGCGATATCTGGTCCATCTGCAGTTCGACCATGCTTTTGAGTTCCTGCGGGCTGGTCGAAGGCAGTTCGAGTACGCGCATCAGCAACTGCGAGGAGGGGAGAGAAACGGTCACAACTCCGCGAAAACTGCGGCGGATTCCGGAAAGCACTTCCGCCGGAAAGGGCGGCGCGTTTTCCTGTTGAAAAAAGCCTTCCGGAACCGGCAGGGAGCCCTCACGGATTTTTTCCGTGCCCTTGCGATTTTTACGCAACACAGCCCACTCGACGATTTCGTCGGTGTAGTGAATGCCGGTTGTATGTGTAAAAAGCATCATTCAGACGTTTTTCCTTCAAGCCAGAATAGAGGAACGGCCGCCTTTTCGCCCAGCTTAAAGATGCAGGAGATTTGACTCTGCACTCCGGCGACCGTACCGATGGCCGTCACCTTCACATAATTGGGTTGAAGGGTGAAAAGTCTGGCGTCCAGACCCATCGCATCAAAATCTTTCTGGGTGATTCCTCCCTCCGCCGCTTGACCTTCAAGAATGGCGTCGATCATGCTGACGGGTATTTTCATGCTGTTGAGCACATTGGTGCTGGCGCTATTGGGGTTGATCTTGCCATCGCTCCAAGTGGTCAGCAGGTTGGCTATGCCGGTAATGGGCGTATCTGTTTTTTCGCCGGGCGGTGTTCCGTAAAGAATCTCTTTGTCCCAGTTTTTGATCAGCAGCAGTTCCTCCACTGTATCCAGCGGAGCATTTTTACACTCATAGCCGCGTTTAATGTAGAATGAATCATCGGACTCCGCGCCGTTGAGATGGTGCAGTTCACCATCGTCATCCTGCCAGTCCGCTAGACAGTCGAGCATCGCCTCCCAGCGGGTGTTCGGAATACCGGCCAGTTCGAATAACATTCTCCATTCTTCGGGTCGTTCCATCAAATTCTTGATACTCCGTCGGCCTTCTTCATAGTCGATCTTAACTGTGACCTCACCGTCACCGAGCTTTTCAGTGTAATTCACCGGTACGCCGTTAGTGATCTTGGCCGCCTCATTCAAGTAGGGGTCTTCGTAGACGATCTTTTCGCCGGTCGGGTTTTTTTCTCCCTTAAAAGCAAGCATGGCCTTGGCCATTTCGACACCCGCCAGTGCCAACTGGTCGGCCTTAAACCGCTTGCGCTGCAGCGTGATGATCTTGGCCTCCAGTTGCATTTCAAAAGAGAACGCACTGACAATCAGCGCGATGATCATGATAATCCACAGCACCACCACCAGTGCGCTGCCGGATTTCCGATTTGCGATTGCCACTTCGTTGCCCCGCATTCGCGGAGCCCAGCTCGACTTCGTCTCGGTTGCTGATTGACGATTGAATAAGCACTTCACGTGCGGGAGATTCCCCCCATAATCGTAAATCCGAAATCGTAAATCCGAAATCGTCTTCATCTTGCCTCCGAAACATCGTTGGTGACGGGCGGGCCGAGCGGGATTTCGATGATCTGCCGGAACTCCACCGGTTGGTCATATTCTTTGACCGGCTCAGCGTAGAGGGTGATTTCGACCAGCCCGGGGATCTTGTTGCTGTACTCCCAGGTGTCTTTCCAGCTGTCCTCACCTTCATTGGTGTCATAAACCTTGCACTTCAGCCCTTTGATATTCTCGCTGACAAACCAGTGCTTCTTTTCCACTTTCTTCTCGTCGGCCAGATAGGGCCAGACGGTCACAACCAGTCCATCGACCCCATCCTCATCGGTTCCGCCGCCGACCTCAATGCGGTGCAGACCGTGTGAATAGGCATCTTCGCCGGGCGGAATAAAGGCGCTGCTGGCCGTCACCCAGCTGATGGTGTGTTCGCCTTTGCCTATAGAATTATTTTCAATCCGGAAGCCGCATTGTTCCTGTGAATTTGTAAAAAATGCCATGGAACGCAGTGCGGAAGACAGCTGACCGAGAACAAAATCACCGTGGTGCGCCTTGTCCATTATTATCCGCGCGCTGGTCCAGCCGCGAGTCACCGCCGAAAACGTCTGAAACGCAACCGCCATGGCGATGGCGAGGATCACAATCGAGATCATGATCTCGAGAAGGGTGAATCCATTGGCGATTGCCGATTGGCGATTGCCGATTGTTGAGATCGGGACGATTCTCTTACGGCTTTCATTCGTAAATCTAAAATCGCGAATCTTCACTTCTCTTCCTCCGGCGGGATGAAATGCCAGATGGTGACCTCTTCGAAACTGTCGCGGCCGCGGTCGGACCAGCTCACACGGGTGCGGACGGTAAAGAGCCCTTTGCGGCTCTCGCCTTCCGGTTCGGTGATCTCACGTTCCCAGCGGTAGCCTTCCTCGTCATCAAACGTTCCCGATTTTGTTCCTTTATCAACTTCTAATCGGGTCAGCGGATGTTCCGCGCCGACTCGAAGAATGAGCCGCTGCGCGGTGCTGTAGCGCTGAGACTTGGTGACAATCGAAAGACAGCGCGCCGTTGCCAGCAGAAGAACGCCCGAACCGATGCCGAGAATCACCACGGCCAGCATGACTTCAATTAGCGACAATCCGCGTCGGGAACATTTCCGATTTATGATTTCCGATTTATGATTTCTGATAGGAACTTTCCAAAATACCTTCAAGGCGCGGCTCTTTCCTAAATCGGCAATCGGCAATCTGAAATCATAAATACTCACCGTCCTTCCTCCACGACGGTGACTTTTCCGGAGATTGGATTACAGACGATGGTTGCGCGGTGGTCTTCATCCGTGCTGAGCGTTACTTTAAACCCGTCGTTCATGCCGGCAGAGTAGAACTGCACGCTGCGGTCTCCGGCAGAAATTTTATCCTCAGCAAGGTTTTCAAATGAACTGACCTGAACATCATTCGGCAGTTTTCGGTAGGCTTCGGGTGTGGCGCTGTTGGTTCCGCACACCAGAACCAGCTGATTGGTTTCAAAGCGAAGTGTGCAGGTTTCCTGCTTCAGAATTGAAAGGCTGCGGGCATACCGTGCGATGCGGACGGTGGAGCGGGTTGCATCGGTCATCTGCGTGGATTTAAAGGTTCCTTTAAGCTTTGGAATAGCCACCCCGGCGGCGATCAGAGTGATCACCACCACCAGCATGACTTCGATGAGAGTAAAGCCATGGGCGATTGAGGATTGCCGATTGCCGATTGCTGAATTGTATTTCATGTTTCCCGGCCGATCTTCAATCTGAAATCAACAATCGAAAATCTGCAATGTCCTTAATCCCAGTTATTGAACTCTTTACCTTCCGGCGATTTGCAGGAGAGGTCAAAGCCGGTGCCGTGCGAGCCGGGTTTGGCATAGATAAAGGGCTGCTTCCACGGATCGTTGAGTTCGCTGGGTTTCAAATAGGGGCCTTTTCCATCCTTTGAAACCGTAAGATCGGTCAAGCTGTCCGGCAGCCGCAGGTGATCCATTTCATAACTGCCAACCGCGCTTTCAACACCCTTGAGACTCGCTCTGGCAGCCGTGTCGGTTGCCGTGCCGAGCTTGCCGCTGATTTTCGGCACCGCGATACCGACGATGATACCGATGATGACAATCACCAGCATGATTTCAATCAGGGTGAAACCGCCTTTTGATTTACGATTTACGATTGCCGATTTACGATTTTTCATTGATGTCTCCTTGTTAAGCGCCTAAGCCGCTGGTCAGGTTGAATACGGCCATCAGCATACTGACAGCCACAAATCCGATGATAATGGCGATGCCAAGGATCAGCACCGGCTCCAGCACGGTGGTGAGCACCTTGATGCTGAAGTCGAGTTCCGTGTCGTAGCGCCGCGCAATATTTTTCAAAGCACCGGGCAGGTCGCCGGTTTCTTCGCCGACGGCCAGCATGTCCGTGAGCAGTTCCGGAAACACTTTACCCGCCGCCAGCGGCCCCGCGATACTGGAGCCGTCAGTGACGCGGGTGCGGGCGGCGGCGATTTCCTTAGCGATCACATCGTTTCCGACGGTTTCTTCCGCGATGGTGAGGGCTTTCAAAATCGGCACGCCGTTGCGAATAAGCGTTTCGAGCGTGCGGGCGAAGTGGGCGAAGGCGTTGGCGGTGATGATCTGGCGGATGACCGGCCATTTGAGCTGGCGGGTGTGCCACCACAGTCTTCCCGGAGGAGTTATCAGCCATTTGCGCAATGAGACCACGCCGACCGCCAGCAGGATTAAAATGAGAGCGCCGTATTTGATCAGCGCGTTGCTGAATGCCATCAGGATACGGGTGGGCAGGGGCAGGGTGCCACCCAGTTCATCAAAGATCGGCGCAAAGCGCGGCACGATAAAAACCATCAGGCCGACGACCGAGAGAAGGCCGATACCCAGCACAATGGCCGGGTAGATCATGGCTGTGATGACTTTGCTGCGAGCCTCCTGTACCCGTTCGTAGTGATGACTGAGTCCTTCGAGCGCTTCGGCCAGCGCACCGGAAGCCTCCCCGGCGCGCACCATGCTGATGTAAAGTTGCGGAAAAGTATCAGGATAGATTCTCAATGCCTCGGAAAGAGCACTGCCCTGTACCACTTCGTCGCGCAGGCGGCGGATAATCTGCGACTTGGCGTTATCGCCTTTGCGCTGCGCCAGTGTGTGAAGTGCCCGGCCGAGCGTCATACCGGAGGAGAGCAGGTCGGCCATTTCGCGCGAGAACAGCAGCATATCTCGCGCGCCCATTTTGGTCTTTTTATTGAGGCCGGTTTCGAATCTAAACCGTTTCTTGACCGTGCCGCCAGCGGATTTTGAGGTGGTCTGATCAAGGGAAAGAGGAGTCTGTCCCGCCTGTTGAAGGATTTGCAGTGCGGCACGGCGGTCGGCGGCCTCGAGAGTGCCGTCCACCCGTTTGCCGTCGGCGCCACGTGCAATATATTTGAAAGCTGGCATAAAACAGATTTGTACTTTGTGGTTAGAAAACGGCAGAATACTAATCGTAAATTTTAGATAAAAGGAGTTTTTTATGCGTCTGATCACACTTTTCATAATGAGTCTGTTTCTGTTCACTGCCGGATTCGTCCAAGCTCAGCAGGAAAAAGCGATTACGATTGTCAACGCCGCCGCCGTGGATGCGCCGTTGCTGGAGAGGGTTCGGGCGTTTGCGGAACAGGAGCTGCATGTTCCTGTCCGGGCCTTGGAAAAACCAAACCTGGCTGGTAAAGAAAGTTTCCCGCGTCACTCGCTTGCGCGAGCAAGCGGCTGGCAAGCAATGGAAAAAGCCGCGCAGTCTGTCAAAACCGATGCCGATGTAACGCTGATTGTGCTGACTGGATTCAACAACGAGTCTCAGCATCTGATGGTTTATTCCAACCGCAGCATCGCTGTGGTCAATATCCAGCCGCTTTACACGGACGATGCCGAAAAATTCGGCCGGCGGGTTGAGCGGCAGGTGATGCGCGCGGCCG
>JBAXDG010000010.1:0-39427 GCA_037141075.1 Kiritimatiellales bacterium | reverse complement strand
TAGACGGTGCGGCCTCACTGACGCGTGCTGCGGTTTATTGGGTGGAAGTCGGATCTCAATCTAAAACTTCCTGATTGGAGTCGCCTGCCTTTATCATTCCCGCGCCGACCTCGGCGAATCAGAAGCTCCGCATTAATCCTAAGCGGGCGTCCCGCCTGCTTTGACCAAACAACAACCTGAGCGGCATCAAACCGTTTCACTTGCTCTATGTTTGAATAAACATAGGCAAGTTGTAAGTGTTTGGCATGGTGTAGCTATCAGGGAAACCCCTATGCCGGACGGCGGGATTTCTATTTAAGGAAGTCCATCTTTGGCCCGATTGTGCCGACCTCTAAAATGAATAAGGATTTTAGGTGTTAAGGAGGATTGGGTGTTGAAAGAATCTATTGTACCTCTGTTGATGGAAGTGAAGGCTTTAGGAGCCTCCGATCTCCTGCTCACATCCGGCGCGGCACCTCAAGTCCGTCTGCGCGGTTTTTTACAGCCGCTCGATCATGCTCCGCTGACAGGCGAGGAGATTAGAGTTTTAGTTGATGAATTACTCAATGATCGGCAGCGCATCCTGCTGGAGACCTATAAATCGCTGGATTTCTCGAAGAACATTAAGGGAACCGCAAAATTCCGGTTCAATGCATATTTTCAGCGGGGATCGCTGGCGTTGGCCGGGCGAATCATTCCTGATCAGGTTCCTTTACGTAACGAACTGGGAATACCGTTAATCGTCGAAGAGTACGCCGATCATGCGTCCGGTCTCGTACTGCTTACCGGCCCGGCAGGAAGTGGAAAGTCCACCACGCTGGCGGTGATGCTGAATTATATTAACCGGTTAAAGAAGTTGCACATTATCACGGTGGAAGACCCCATTGAATACGAACACCATCATATTAAGTCGATTGTGGATCAACGGGAGATCGGCAGTGATGCAGACTCCTTTGCTGAGGCCTTGCGCAGCGTTTTCCGTCAGTCGCCAGACGTCATTATGGTCGGCGAACTGCGGGATTTGGAAACCATCCGGCTGGCGCTGACACTGGCCGAAACCGGACATCTGATTCTGGCGACATTGCATACGCAGGACACGACGCATGCCATCAGTCGTATCGTAGACGTCTTCCCGGCGGAACAGCAGCCGCAGATTTATTTTCAGCTTTCGCAGGTTTTGATCGGGGTCGTGGCGCAACAGCTGATTGCGACCAAGGATGACAGTCGGCTGGTGCTGGCCTGCGAGGTGATGAGGGTCACCTCCGGCATCCGTAATTTAATCCGCGAAATGAAGACCGATCAGATTTACGGCATGATTCAGGCGGGGCGTGCAGAGGGGATGATTACGATGAACGATTCCCTGCACGAACTGCTCAACTTAAACCTCATTAGTTCACATTCTGCTTTATCAAAGACAACCCGGCCGAAGGAGTTACTTCGGATGATGGGTGAATTAACGGAGCGGAAATAAGGAGAATAAAGTATGAAAAAATGGACCTCAATACAGTACAGCAGGTTGCTGTCGGTTACAGTACTGGTCGGACTGCCGGTTTTTGTGCTGGCTGCGGAACAGGCCGGGGTGGCTGAAAATGCGGTGGAGTCGGCGGTTTCTCCGGTTGCCAATGTGCAAAAGGTGGTTGCGGCTCGCCCCGCCGGAGAACAGGGCGCGGCCGAATATGTTTCCATTAATGTGGACGGCGGTTCTCTGGTTCAGGTGTTGAATGCCTTCGCGATCCAGACGGGACGGAATATTGTGGTGGGCCCGAACGTGGTCGTCACAAACGGCGTCAACCTTCATCTGAATAATGTGCGCTGGGACGAGGCGCTGGATGTCATTTTAAAACCGTACGGGTTTGGATACCGGAAAGTCGGCGACACCCTCGTGGTCAGCAGAATGAGCGAAATATCCGCTCTAACGGCGATCGAACCGCTGGAAACCAAAGTGTTCAATCTGAAATATCTGGATGCAAGTGATGTGCAGAACATCATAAAGGGACAGCTTTCAGCGCGCGGCACCAGCACGGTGGCCGTGGTTCGCGGCATGAAGGGTTGGAAAAATGATTCAGGCGGCGGGAGTCGTTCTGGAAGTTCTGCCAACTCACTGCAAGTTGTGCGAGTTGAAGATAAAATGGATGACGCGGAGCGGGTTAGAAGCAAGACGCTGATCGTTACGGATGTTCCGGGCAGTCTGGTTCGTATAGGTGAGGTGCTGGCCAAGCTGGATACAAGGCAGCAGCAGATTCAGGTCGAAGCCCGTTTCATGGAAGTCAATCAGGCTCTGCTGAAGGATGCCGGACTGGATTTCACCTCGGTGGGGCTTGAAGCCGCAGTAAAAAGTTCAGGCGAAAGCGGTCGCGCGGACGGATCTGCCGGCTCTGACGGAAACTTCAATAGTTTGACGTGGAATGCCGGTACGGTTGATGCGAAGGCTACGATCAACTTTTTGCAAAAAGATGATGATACAAAGGTGCTGTCGGCTCCGCGCATTTTAACCCTGAACAATCAGGAGGCCACTATCATGGTGGGACAGAAATATCCGATTCTCAGGACGGATCTCGGATCGGGGACTTCAACTATCGCGACCACCACGCTGGATTATTATGAAAATATCGGCATCCAGCTCAATGTGGTTCCGCAAATCTGCGCCGACGGCTATATCAACATGATCGTGCGTCCGGTGGTTAGTTCGATTGCGGGACGGGCGAAAGGACAGGGCGATATTGATTCGCCGTTCCCCATTATCAACACCCGTGAAACTGAAACCCAGATTCTGTTGAAAACCGGCGAAACGGGCGTTATCGGCGGGCTGCTCGAAGAGCGCAAAAAAGCCGGGGTACAAAAGATTCCGGTGCTCGGAAGCATCCCGCTGATTGGTCGGTTGTTCCGCAACGAAACAGCCGACAATCAGACGATTGATCTGCTGATCTTCCTGACGGCGACCATCATCACAACGGATAATCAGAACGCATTGATCGGCGAGAATGGAAAATCCGGGATGAACCCGCCTGTGACGATAACTGTTCCACCGGCACCGACGAAGATGCCGGAAGCGGTCGAAGCGCCGCCTGTATTCGCTCCCGTTCGGTAGGGTGAATAGTCAAAAAACTGAAGAAAGAGACGTTGTAAAACCGGCTGGATAAAGATGAGTTCTAAACCGAAAATCAGCATGGCGCAGTTGCAGGAGATCCTCCTTAAAGGGGATGGTTCTTCTGCCGCGCTGAGAGCCTCCGCTGAAAATTACGGCATAGGTTCCTCTCGCGAGATGGCCGCGACTTTATCCAGTCTGTTGAATATCCCTCTTGTTGAGATACCGGACGATTGCCGTATTGAGCGCTCGGTTATTCTGGCGGTTCCCGAGCAGGTCGCCCGCCGGTACACCTTGATTCCTTTTGAGCGGGAAAACGCGCACTCCATCACGGTGGTTATGGCCAATCCGCTCGATCTGGATGCGGTGGATACCATCCGGTCTTTGACTAAACTGGAGGTTCGCAAAGCGGTCGGGGTCGAAGAGGATATTCTCAAGATCATCAATAAGTCCTACAAGGCCGATGCCTATATCGAGGAAAACCTGCAGGACATCGTGTCGCTCGAAGACATACACCTTGAGCTTGATGAGACGTCCCGGGTTGAAATCGATCAGTTAAAAGACCAGGCCAACGATGCGCCCGTGATCCGGTTTGTCAACCTGCTGCTGCTGGGGGCCTTGAGAGACCGTGCCAGTGACATTCATTTTGAACCGGCCGAGAAGACGGTTGTGGTGCGTTTCCGGATTGATGGCGTTCTACGGGAGGTGACCCCGCCGCCGCGCAGTCTTTATGCGGCAGTTTCCACCCGCATCAAAATTCTAGCCGAACTGGATATTTCCGAACATCGGCTTCCGCAGGATGGCCGGTTTAAATTCAAGGCACGCGGACGGGTTATTGATGTGCGGGTTTCGGTTCTTCCGGTTGCGTATGGCGAGAAGATCGTGCTCCGGATTCTGGATCGCACCGCTCTGCTGGTGGACATGAAGGACGTCGGCTTTGATCCAGAGATGCTCAAGGAATTTCGACGCGTCCTCCAGCGCCCGACCGGGATTATTCTGGTGACCGGGCCGACCGGCAGCGGAAAAACATCGACGCTGTACAGCGCGCTGAACTTCCTTAAAAGCCCGGAAAAAAACATCCAGACCGTGGAAGACCCGATTGAATACCTGATCGACGGCGTCAATCAGACCCAGATCCATCCGAAGATTGATTTAGATTTTGCCAACTGCCTGCGATCCATTCTCCGGCAGGACCCGGACATCATCATGATTGGAGAAATCCGGGACTTGGAAACGGCGCGCATAGCGACCCGTTCCTCGTTGACCGGGCATTTGGTGCTGAGCACGCTGCACACTAACGACGCTCCTTCTTCGTTCAGCCGGTTGCGCGACATCGGGATTGAGACCTACCTCATCTCTGCCACGGTGAAACTGGTGATTGCCCAGCGGTTGGTGCGCGTGATCTGTCAGAAATGCAAACGGCCGATCGTGCCGGAACCCGATCAGCTGGCGCTCGCGTTGCAGGCTTGTCCCGATGCGAAGAACTGGATCTATCAGGCAGGTGCCGGATGCAGTGAATGTCAGCATACCGGGTTTCGCGGCCGGACGGGGATTTTTGAATTTCTGGAGGTTTCCGACCGGTTCCGGGAAATGCTTTCGGAACGGGCCGGCGATTTGGAGTTACGCAATTACGCGCTGAGCCATGGAATGGAATCGTTGATGGTTAACGGACTCATGAAGGTGAAGGCCGGAATCACGACCATTGACGAGGTTCTGCAAGTGGCGGAGCAGGCCTGATTTGGGAGACGGAATGAGCAATAAACAATGTTCAATGTTCAATTTACAAGGGTTGGAAATCACTGAGACCGGAAGATAGAGAGATTTTACAGAAGGAAACGAAGGGCAACGAAGGTTCCAAGGGTTGGAAGAATAAGACGGAAAATGCGGAAGACTAGATATGCAATACGAAATACGCAGTACGGATGCCAGCGACCGGAGGTGAATTATGTTCAACTTTAACTATACCGCGAAAAACGCGCAGGGAATGGTTGTCCGGGATGTGATCGCTGCCGAGTCGCGGCGACAGGCGCTGTTTGAGTTGCGCAGCAAAGGGCTTACGGCGGTCGATCTGCATGAGGTGGTGGCGCGGAATATCGAGTCGGACGAAGAGCAGCACATGGCGGTTCAGCCGCATAAAAAAATAACTATCCCCCGAACCCGGATCAATCCGCTGAAAGCGGGCCGGATAAAAACAGCGGACATGGCCATGTTCTGCAGGCAACTTGCCATTTCTATTAATTCGGGGCTGACATTGCGCGACACTCTGGCCGGTATCTATGAAGATCTTAATGATTTACCGGCCCTGAAGCGGCTGGTTGGCGACCTTTCTAAAAGTCTGCAGGAGGGCGTTCCTTTTTCTGAGGCGGTGGCGAAGCATCCTGAAAATTTCTCTGCGGTTTTTATCGGTCTGGTGCGGTCTGCGGAAGCTTCAGGGGCCATGGGAGAAACGCTGGATCAGTTGGCGAAGTACATGGAGGCCAGTGAAAGACTGCAACGCAAGGTGAAGTCGATGATGGCCTATCCGGCTTTTGTAGCCGGCTTCTTTGTGATCATTTGTCTGATCATGGTGTTTTGCATTGTGCCACGGTTTCAGGACATTTTTTCCGGGCTGGGCGCCGACCTGCCTAAACTCACCAAAACGGTCTTCGCAATAAATAATTTTATTGTCACTCACGCCCTGGTCATTTTTCTGGTGATTGCGGCGCTGCTTGCTTCCGCCTGGGCCTACCGCCGCACTCGCGGCGGAGAGCTCCTGCTGGCTCAGATGAGTCTCAGAATGCCGATCACCGGCAAACTGCTAACCATGTATATTCTGGCCCGCCTGTGCCGCTGTCTGGCGATTCTGCTGAAAAGCGGGGTGCCGGTGGTCACTGCCTTGGAGATCGTTGCCCGGATCGGCGATAATAAGACCATTGAATCCGCGATTCTTGCGGCCCGCACGCAGATTATTGGCGGTGCTGCCATTGCTCAGAGTCTCGGACAAACCAGCCTTTTCCCTTCCTTGCTGATTCGCATGATCGGGGTGGGGGAAGGGGCGGGGAAACTGCCGGAGGTGCTGGGGCGTGTCGCGGATTCCTACGAGGATCAGGTCGAAGCCGCTCTGGCCACCGGAATGGCTCTGCTGGAGCCGGTCATCATTACCGTCTTCGGGATGCTGGTGCTGGTGCTGGTGGTCAGCATCTATCTGCCGGTCTTTACTGTATCGATGAGTATCAAGTGAAAGGAGGTTTTCAATCGCTGAAAAATTGAAACCGTTAAAACAAAATTTAAGCCGTTCCCGAGGGGCGAACGGGGTCGTCAGTAAGGCGACTGTTACAGAAAAGGGAAACGTATCGGACGAGTAAAGGGAACCAAACAAAGGAGAAATAGTATGAAGACCAAGAAAAATAAAAAATCAGGGTTCACCCTGGTAGAACTCATGATCGTCGCCGCCATTATTGCCATTCTGGCCGCGATTGTTATTCCATTGCTGGCTGCGAACCGCCAACGGGCTATTGCAGCAGAAGGACAAAACCTGCTGGGCGTGGCCGCTTCCGCATGCAAAGTTTATTATGCGGAAAACGGAACTTTCCCGACCGGTATTGGTGTATTGCCGCAGCAGACCCAAGACGAACTGGGTCGCGGGAAATATTTCCCCGTCCCCGTATTGTCCGCTGGTGGCGCACTGGGGGGCTACACATTGACAGCGACAGCCGGAGCCGCTGCTGGTGACTTAAGCGGTGAGACTATAACGCTGGTTCAGGGCACCACGGGTGGCCAGACCTGGGGCGGCACCATGCAGACAAAAGGTATTATCAAGCAGTAATCCGCTGAACTGCAAGATAACTAAGAGCCCGCCCCCGTGTTCCGGGGGCGGGTGATTGACGAAGAAAATCAGAAGGATAAAACAGACCATGAGCATGACGGATAAAATGAAGTTTAAAGGGGAACACGCCATCGGTCTGGATATTAGTCAGGACCGGATTGTCGCGACTCATTTTATCCGCACCGGTCAAGGGCTGATGCTGGATCAACTGGCGGTGAGAGAATATGCTTCAGGCATTCCGGACAAGGACATTGCAAAGCATATCCGCGAGCTTTGGAAAAGCCGACGATTCTCCACTCACACCGTGTGCAGTTGCATTCAAAGCCATGCGCATATTGTGCGCTATTTTCGTTATGACAACCTGACGCTGGCTGAACTGCCGAAGGCTCTGGCGTTGGAGGCCGAAGAATCTCTTCAACTGCCGCCCGAAGATGTGGTTATGGATTGGTGTCTTAATAATCCAGCCGGCGCTGACGAAAATCAGACAGTGGAAGAACTTTCCGGCGTGCTGGTTGCCGTGCCCCGCGAGCAGGTGTTGCAGCATATCAATCTGTTACGGGCGGGCGGGGTTTATCCTGTTAATATTGAAGTCGGTTGTTCAGCATTGACGAATCTTTGCCAGTTTATGGCCCCTTCGGCGGTGCAATCTTCCGTTTGTCTGATCAATCTGTCCGAACGGTCGGCCGATGTCGTCATGCTTGCAAACGGGGAAAGCTATCCCCGAACTCTGTTCTCGGTCAAAGACCGCTGGGAGAACAACATGGAGTACCTGCTTGAAAACATTAAAGACGCGTTGCTGTACTACCATCTGAGGGTCAAGAAGACTTCTGTTAAAAAAATACTTTTGACCGGGCGGATGCCCGATTTGCCAGCCTTGGTGGATCAACTGGCCAAGGCGACCGCCCTGCCTGTTGAGGTGCCGGATTTGTGCTCCGACCCGAGACTGGCTCCGGCTATACGGCGGGAACCGGCCGAACTGTTGAAAAACTGTAATTTGGTCACAGGACTTGGACTGGGACTTAGGAAGCCGCAAAATGAGTATTAACGAGATCAATCTGGCTCGCGATTTGGTGTGTACTGCCCGTCAGCGCTACACGATTTACTGGGCCATGCTGGGGTATCTTCTGATCGCCTGTATACTGCTTGTTTTCACGGCCAGCCGGGCTACCTATAAGATTCAACAGGGCGTTGATTTTAACCGGCAGGCGCAGGTGTTGCAAAAGCGCTTTACCAGCCGCTATGCGAATCAGCCCGGCATGGAGGCGTACGCCGGCCTGTTGAAAGAGAATTTGCAGAAGAAAGCCGCCCAGGCCGATGCGATCAATGCCGCTTTGCCTGTCACAATGTATTCCACGCTGCCCCTGCTGAACCTGCTGGACGATCCGGCGCAGAGCGGTCGCATGAATAAACTTTCTTTTGAACAGCGGGCGAAGGAGAGCGGCAAGCCGGAACTGACATTCAGCGTCATGATTCCGGAGGTCGCTGGCGGAGCCGGAGCCGAGGTGCCCGCTTCGCTCCAACGGTGGCGGAACGATCCGATTCTGGCCAGAGAGTTTGCCACCATTACGCCGACCACGACCGAGCGGGGAAGCAGTGATGGTGAAGCTTTTTCAATTCTGAAATATAAAGCGGTTTTCCGGGAGTATTGAGATGGATAGCACAATTTTTATTCGAAGCAGGCGGGTGCTGGCGATCTGGCTGGTTGCTCCACTACTGGTCGTTGCCTCCGTAGAGTTTGGCGTCCGGACTTTTTACAACGATCAGCAGGCCTCTTATCTGCGCAAGCAGGCGCTGGACAAATTCATTCCTGAAATGCTGATGGGGGCAGGCGACTTCGACCGGTTTATCAAAGATTACGTGGTCAACACAGAGAACTCATCATCCATTGAGGACTCGTCTATTGAGCTTATGAATACGGCGGCGAGCCTTGCCAAATTTAAAATCACTTCCATTGACGTGGTGCAGACGCGGAATGAAACGCCCAATACGATAAAGATCGCTGTAAACGTGAGCGGGATCGGGTCGTGCCGCAGTATCGCCGCGTTCCTTGTAAATATTAAAAAGCAGGACGCTTTAATCTACGAAGAGCGGATTGACCTGTCGCGCGCTGTTGAGGGTTTGGACGTTCTTCAGATGGAGGCGCAGTTGGGGAAAATATATATTGAGAATGAAGGAGGACGCCCATAAAAACCTCTCCACGCCATCTGATGATTCTGGCCGCCGGAGCTGCGCTGCTTCTGCTGACGGGTCTGATTATGTTTCAGGACGTTCGCCGGCAGAACATGGTGAACAGTAAGCGGTTTGCTGAACAATATGAGCGCGTTATTCAGCAGTTGCGCGGGAACATGGATTCTGTTCAGAAAAAAATGCGACGGAATGAAGTTATGACCTCGGTCGTTGTGGAGGTCAGCCGGGAGCCAACTCCCGGTATGAAGGTTGCCGAAAAAAACCGGGCGTTTGTTCTGCAGGGAATTTCCTGGAGCGCGGACAGACCGCTGGTGATGATTGATGACAAGCTTTATAAAGCGGGCGATTCAATCGGCGGGTACACCATTCAGCAAATATCCCCGCAGGCCATTATCCTGAGAGATGCAGACGGAGCGCAGCAGAAAATTACTCTGATCAAGGAGGTTCGGCCATGAACTTAGGAGGCAGGGGGCAGGGGGCAGGGGGCGGAGGACAGCCTGCGGTGAGCAACGTCGAACCGGGGACGGCCTTCCGACAGAGGAACCGGCGCGGGATGACCTTGGTGGAAGTGCTCTTAAGCGCCGCGATTCTGGGAATCCTTTCTATCGTCGTAATTAACGCCTTATTTTACCCGCGGCTTCTGGCGGTTTCCAGCACCTCTAAACAGCAGGCGATTCTCGCCGGAACCGATGCGCTGGAACAGGTTTTTTCTCAACCATACACTTTTACGAACCCGCCAGTGAACCCCGGCGGAAAATATACGGTGAACGGTCGCGCGATTACAAACGTCACCACTTCTGTGACGGTTCTCGGAAGCGGAAGCACTGCCTATAAACGAGTCACCGTCACCGTCAGCTATCCCGGCGGAGGAAACCCCATCGTACTCGAAACCTTTCGATACAATGTGAATTAAATAGAGGCCTTTATGAAAATCTGCGGAAAACGAAACGGCTTCACGCTGGTGGAGATGATGATTGCCGTGATCAGCGGGGCCTTTCTAGCCCTGATTGTGGCTCTCATACTTTTCATGACATACCGTTCGTGGCGAACCGATAATGAATATGCGAGACTGCGGCGGGATACCGCCTTCGCTATGCAACTCATGGCGAAGGAGATCAGAAGTTCCTCCTATAATGGGATCGTTGCCAGTGCGAATAGTCTGCTATGTCCGACCAATGCAATGCACGTTCGCCGGACAGTCTTCACCCGGAGTCCAACCGCCAGCAACCTGACCTATTCCATCAACGGCGCCTCTCAGGGGCAGTTGATCACCAAAGGGCTGAGGGAGTTCACTCCGCAGTCAACGAATTCCGGCGTTCTGCTGAAACTCGTGTTGGTCAATACGGATGGAGATATCTCCATAACCAATCAGACATTCATATATCCAAGGAATTAAAGAGGAGTTGAATATGAAAACCAACCGACCGCGCCACGCAAGCCAGACCGGCGGGATTCTGCCGATCGTGATGGTTGTCCTGATTGCCTTCAGTCTGATGGTTGTCGCCCTGCTTCAACTGGGGCAGAACGGTGCGCAGGAAACGGCCTATCAACTTCGTCGTGCCCAGGCTTTCTGGCTGGCCGAAGCCGGACGGCAAAGATGCATCGCCGATTTGTATAGCGGCGGAACGGGGGTACTCTCAGTTGACGCCACGCTGGGAACAGGGACGTTCGATGTGAGAATCGATCCCGCTAATCCCAATAGGCGAATTTCCAGAGGGATCGTTACGGCAGGCAACCTGATCGTGACAAACCAGATTCGAATCGATCTGGCCTATCTAGCCCGCCCCTTTGAACACGCGATCTATGCTGGAAACTATGTCAACCAGTTGTGGAGCTTTCAGTTGCGCGGCACCGGGGCGGCGATGCCGCCCGGTAGCGGATCGGGCGGCGTAGACAGCATCTACGGCGATGTATATATCAGAGGCAATGCCTTTATGGCTGACTCGAGCGCAATCTACCCGCCTAATCCAAATCGCTATTCTCTTCACGGCGACCTCAACACCACCGGCACCAGCACTCTCGACCCTGGTGCCAGCGTTGCCGGCAGTCGGAACCAAAATGTGCCGTACAATCAACCGCCGGATTTGCCCGCCATGGATTATGCCAACAACAACAACTACGACATCGCGAAAATTTTCAATGATGCGAACATCCTTTCAGGCCGACTTCCGCCAAGCCATCCACTGTACAGTGTCTTATACAATGTGGTGGTGAAAAATCCTTCCGACCGTGCAGCGGAAAACAACTCGACCCCGGGCATGGACGACTTTTATTTTGAGCCCGCCAGCATCGGTAGCGCTGGAACCCAGACTACCGGCGTGACTCCGCTGAATCTGGGCACCAACAAGGTCTATTATGTGGACGGCCACGTTTGGTTTGATAGCCACTCGACGTACGGATTCAAGGTGGACGGTACGGCGACCATTGTCTCCACCAGAGATATTCATGTCAGCGACAATCTGGCATACAATAATAAGGGGCTGACCGCTGTGGGCGGTAATCCGCCCGACCTGCTGGCGCTGGTGGCGCTCGGTAAATATGATGCCGGTGGCGTTCTCATCTCCGGCTCCGGTGGAAATATTTATTTCGGCGACCCTGAATTCGGCACCCTCTATACCGTGGATGCCTTTATGTTTGCCGGTAACAATTTTTATTACAACACGTCGGCCAACAGCGGCGGACAGAAAGAGCCTACCAGCGGCTTCAAGGTTTTTGGTAACTATATGGCGGTCAATCAGGTGGTTGTGCTCCGCGACTGGTACACAGGTGCTGATGGACTTCCCCATGCGGCAAGCTATGACCAGACAACCAGTCAATGGAAGGATGCTGCGAATCCCAGCCACATCCTCACCAGTACCGAGCTAGCCTCTCGGCGGCACTATGCCATGCGGGTAGAATATGACGACCGCATCCGTGATTCCGCCACCCAGATGCCCGGCCTGCCGCGCGGCAACGGCACAATCTTTGCCGGGGCAAAGGGCTGGGAAGAAATATAGTAAGGAAGATTTTCCAATCTCTGGAATTCTTCAACCGAGGCCCGCTGGCTCTGGGCGCCGTCGAAAATCGTAAAATGCTTTAAATGGAAAAACCGCCGCGCTCCGAGGCGGCAGGACTTAGCAGGTCACTAACAATGGAGGTGAGTTCACTCAGCATGAAGGGTTTGAACAGGCAATGTGCAGCCCCTAGCTTTTTTGCCACAGCCAGATAATTATCCGGTCCCCCGCTGGGTCCTCCGCCGGAAATGGCTACAATTTTAACCTTTGGATATTTTTTCTGTATCTCTTTAATGGCTTCAAGCCCGTTCATATTCGGCATAACCATATCTATTACTAAGAGATCAATATCTCCGAGCGAAAGCCTCTGGAGCGCTTCAAGTCCATCGCTGGCCGTCACGACTGCATGTCCAGCGCGAACCAGTGTCTGTTCCACAATTCGAACCAGATCGACTTCATCGTCAGCAACTAATATTCGAGCCATAACATCCCCTCATTTACAAAGATTCTATCTAAGTCCTGTTGTAACGCAACAATTAAGCGGTCACATGCTTTTCAGGATTATGGGAAAATCGATGTCGGTTTCCAAACCATGGAAAAGGCCGGATCGAGCGTGAATATTCGTTGGTTTCGGCTTGACCGGTTTTGTTTAAACGGGCAATTATGAACCACTTAAATGCGATTTAACCGTTTTTGAAGCAAAACAGGAATTAACGTTATGTTTAACCGTCTGATGGGCCTTTTCTCCAGCGACATCGGCATCGACCTCGGAACTGCCAACACCCTCGTTTATGTCCGTGATCGCGGCATCGTGTTGCGCGAGCCCTCCGTGGTGGCCGTACAGGCTGGGACGAACCGCGTTCTTGCGGTCGGCGACGAAGCCAAGCGCATGCTGGGCCGCACACCGGGAAGCATTGTCGCCATCCGCCCGATGAAGGGCGGTGTGATTGCTGATTTTGAAATTACCGAAGCGATGCTGAGGTATTTCATACAGAAGGTGCATAATCGCCGTCGTATGGTGCGTCCGCGCGTGGTCGTGGCTGTTCCGAGCGGCATCACAGAAGTTGAGAAACGCGCCGTCAAGGACTCTGCAGTTCATGCCGGCGCACGGGATGTGTTTTTAATTGAAGAACCGATGGCTGCTGCGATCGGTGTGGGACTGCCGGTTCAGGAACCGGCCGGCAATATGATTGTCGATATCGGCGGTGGTACAACCGAAGTGGCGTTGATTTCACTGGCTGGCATTGTCTTTAGTCGCAGCGTGCGCATCGGGGGGGACGACATGGATGAGGCGATCATCCAGTATCTGAAACGGGAATATAATCTGCTCATCGGTGAACGAACCGCTGAAGACGTCAAGATTTCAATCGGTTCGGCTATGCTGATTGGCGAAGAGACGACTATGGAAGTGAAAGGTCGCGATCAGGTCGCAGGCCTTCCGAAAACGCTGACGATCAGTTCAGAAGAAGTCCGCAACGCGCTCAAAGATCCGGTGTCCGGTATCGTTGAAGCTGTGCGTGTGACGCTGGATCGCTGCCCGCCGGAACTGTCCGCCGACCTGGTGGACCGCGGTATGGTGCTGGCCGGCGGGGGCGCATTGCTGCGCGGACTGGACAAACTGATTGCTGATAACACCGGTCTGCCGGTGCATATCGCCGACGATCCGCTAAGCGCGGTCGCCGAGGGTACCGGCGTGGTTCTGCACGAAATCAACTTCCTGCGTAAACTCTCTGAAACCCGCGGCTAGTCCGCGGATTCCTGTTTCTCTCGTCCCTCCGGGTTCTGATAAAGGACCGGAACGGGTCTATGTTTGTAGAGAGAAACTTTTTTAAATGGGTAGCGGCGGTGACGGCACTGCTGTTGCTTTTCAGTTTACCGGGCAGATGCACTGCCCGTATTAAGGGCGTTTTCAAAGATACGCTCACCCCGTTGCAGGGGATTTTCATTAAAACCTCCCGAAGCCTGAAAGAAGGCGTGAATACCGTCCGGGGTTTCGGCGGCCTGCTGGAGGAAAACAAGCGTCTTTCCGAGGAGGTAATCTATCTGCAGGCGAAGCAGGTTGATTTAGAAAATCTGGAACAGGAAAACCGACACCTGCGTGATCAGCTCGATTTTTACAGCCGTCAGAAGCATACGCTTATTTCCTGTCAGGTGACGGCCCGCACCATCAGCGGCTGGTGGCAGAGCATGCGGCTGGACAAGGGCAGGGCACAAGGCGTCGAAGCCAACCGCGCGGTTATTTCGCCCGACGGTCTGGTCGGGCGAACCGATGAAGTGTCGGCTTATAGCGCTGATGTATTGTTGCTTTCAGATCCGGCCTGCAAAGTTTCGGCCCGCGTAAGCCGTACCGGTTCGTTCGGTCTGGTGACGGGGCGCGGCGTGAACGCGCAGGGCTATCCGGTCGCGCGCATGCAATTCATTCACAAAGACGCGCCGGTGCGTGCCGGTGATGCCGTGGTGACCTCGGGACTCGGCGGTGTTTTTCCAAAAAATATTCTGATCGGCTACATCGAGAGTGTCAGCACTGAGGAAGCCGGACTCTATCAAGTTGCGGATATTATTCCTAAAGCGGTGACGGAACTGATGGATATGGTGTTTGTCGCAACCGAAGAGGAAAATGCGGAGGCGGAGGAATGAACCGGCGCTTCATCACATTGTGGCTGGCGGCCGGTACGCTGCTTCAAACGCTCCTGCCGCCGTGGGGCGCGTTCGGCGCGCTGGAGATTCCGATTCTGACTGGACTGATCATCTGCATTGCTCTGCACACGGATCGTGCGCGAATGCTGTATGCCGCTGTGCTGGCCGGGTTATTGCACGATGCGTTCTGTCCGGCACCGCTGGGTCTGTCGATCCCGTTTTTTGTTGTTTTGGCTATGGCGGTTCACTGGATTCGCGACGAGGTATTCGGCGATATGCCGGCCACCTATGCCGTGCTCGGTGTGGTCGCCGCTGTTTTCGAAACGTTTTATTATGCCGTGATTTTTTCGTTGAGCGAACTGCGTCCGGTTCCTCTCGGCCTGCTGGCGCTGCGGCTGGCTGGCGGGCTGATGGCGGGCGCAGTCGTTGTTCCGTTGGTGTCGATGATGGTTCTGCATCGGCGCCATTCAACCGTTCATAACCGGAGGCGCGTCATCTAATGCGCATTCGCCGCACAGACCGTATTTTTACCCCGCGCATCTATCTGTTGATGGGCGGAATGGTGGTTGCTTTTCTGGTTCTCGAAGTTTCCCTCTGGCGGTTGCAGGTGGCGAAAGTCGCACAATTTGAAAGCAAGCAGCAGGTTCAGAGTCTGCGGCGTGTACGCCTGCCCGGCATCCGCGGGAAAATTTATGATCGCAACGGGCTCTGTCTGGCTGACAACCGTCCGGTTTATTCAATTGCGCTGTTTCTTGAAGAGGTTCGCCGCGCCGGGCCGTGGTCGCGAACCATAGACCATGCCATGGATGTCATCGGGCGGGTGGCTAAAGTGACCGGTCTTACTCCGGTGATGAATCGTGACGGCATCTGGAAGCATATCCGCCTGCGCCTGCCGCTTCCGCTAGTGCTGTGGCGCGACATCGGCCCGCAGGCGATGGCCCGCCTGTCTGAACAGGGCCACGATATTCCGGGGGTCGACATTTACACAGAGGCTACACGCGTCTATCCGTACAGTCCGTACACCTCGCATCTGCTCGGGTATGTCGGCCGCGCCGACCCCGATACGATGAATGAGGAAAAAAACTATTCCTTCTATCTGCCGGAAATGGCCGGACGGGCCGGCCTTGAAAAAGTTTTTGATGTTTTCCTGCGCGGCGAAGCGGGCGGCAGGCTGATGCAGATTGATGTGACCGGCTATCGGCACGGCGAGCTGGCTCATCAAGCGCCGAAATCCGGCGGCGATCTGCGACTGACGCTGGACATGGAAGTGCAGTTGCTGGCGCATAAAGCGCTTGGAGGGCATCGCGGCGCGGTGGTGGTTCTCGACCCGAACAACGGCGATGTGCTGGCCATGCTCAGCGCACCCGGTTTTGATGCCAACCGGTTTGTGCCGTATATCAATACAGCCGACTGGGATCTGCTGAATAAAGATCCTGCCAAACCGTTGCTGAATCGCGCGGTGGCCGGTGTTTATCCGCCGGGCAGTACGTTTAAACCGCTGGTCGGACTGGCCGCCGCCACGCTTAATCCGGCCGCGATTCATACGGTTTATGACAGTCCTGCGGTTTTTCAGATTGGCCAGCGTGTCGTGCATACCACCGGCCACGGCGAGGTCGATATGCGCGAGGCACTGAAATTTTCCGCCAATGTTTATTTTTTCAAAACCGCACTGGCCTGCGGTCCTGATCCGATCCTTCAGCAGACTCTTTCGGTCGGACTCGGGAAAAAAACCGACGTGGAAGTTGATTTTGAACAAAGCGGCATTGTGCCGGATAAAAAATGGCAGAAGGAAAACCGGGTCGGCTGGTCGGACGGCGACACCTGCAATCTCGCCATCGGGCAGGGGTATATGGCCGTTACGCCGATTCAAATGGCAATGGTTACCGCAACCATTGCCAACGGCGGTTATTTGTACAGTCCGCGTGTCGTGCAGGCTCACCGGTTGCCGGGCGAAACAGAATATGTCGATGAGCTGGTGCGGCGTGTCGGAAAAATGAACTGGTCCGAAGCCGCTGTGGTCGCTGTGCGCAACGGTATGCATGATGTGATCATGGAAAAGAACGGCACCGGACGCCGCGCCGCCGTCGAAGGTCTTGATTTTGCCGGAAAAACCGGCACGGCGGAATACGGGGTTAAAGAAGAGGGCGCGAAGCATACCTGGATGATCGCCTTCGCGCCGTTTGATAATCCGCAGTACGCTGTCGCCATCCTCGTGGAAGATGGTGATTCCGGCGGTGCCACCGTCGGCCCGTGCATGAAGGTTCTCATGGAAGGTCTTTACGAAAAAATGAAACGGGAAGGGCGGCTGACATGAGTAGAAGCCTCCTCCGTTTTGACTGGGTGATGTTCAGCGCCATTGCGGTACTGCTCGTACTCAGCGGTCTGTTCATTTACAGCGCGGATTATCGCAACGATCATGCGGTCGGCGGGTTAATGGGCCGCCAGCTGGTATGGGCGCTGATCGGGCTTGGCTGTTACGGCGCGGCCGCGTTTCTGGATTACCGTAAACTGAACAGCTCACACTGGTGGATTTATCTGGCCGGACTGATTTCTCTGGTGCTGGTGCTGTTTATCGGCATGTCGGTTTACGGCGCGCACCGCTGGTTCAGTTTCGGCGGCATCACCGTCCAACCTTCGGAATTTGCCAAGCTGGCCGTCATTTTCACACTGGCGGCCTGGCTGGGCGATCCGGCAACCGACGTGGAACGCTTCAAAACATTCGTGCTGGCGTTCGTGCTGGCGGGTGTTCCATTTCTGCTGATTGCCCTCGAGCCGGATCTGGGTAGCGCCATGGTGCTGCTGCCGATCGTTATTCTGCTTCTTTTCTGCGCAGGGGTTCCGCTGCGCCCGCTTCTGACTCTCATGGGACTCGGCGTGGTGGCGCTTCTTATTCTGATTGCCTGGCTGCTCTTTTTTCCGGAAAGCTGCCCGCTCGAGGACTACCAGAAAAGCCGGATTCTTGTTTATCTGAACATCCATCAGGATCCGCTCGGTGCCGGCTGGAACAAGTTGCAGTCACAGATTGCGGTCGGCTCGGGCGGCTGGTTCGGGAAAGGTTACCTGAAAGGAACACAGAATATTCTCGGCTTCCTGCCGAGAACGGTCGCCCCGACTGATTTTATCTATTCGGTGGTGTCGGAAGAAACAGGATTTGCCGGCAGCTCGCTGCTGCTGGTTTTGTATACAACGGTGGTGATGCGCTGCATGCACGCCGCAGTGCTCGCCCGGGATACCTTCGGGCGGCTACTGGCGGCGGGGATCGGTGTACTCATCTTCTCACATGTTTTTGTAAATATCGCGATGACCATAGGCCTCATGCCGATTACCGGTGTGCCGCTGCCGCTGATGAGTTACGGCGGAACCTTCATGGTGACAATCATGACAGCGCTCGGACTGGTGCAGAGTGTTTACCTGCGGCGTCGTATTTAATGAAAGAAAGGAGCATTCATGCTCAGTATAAGTGCAATCAAAGAAAAACTGATGATCGGAAGCCGGAAGAAAAAAGAGATCCTGATCAATATCGAACCGCTTGAAACCCGCGTGGTCGTGCTGGACGAAGGCCGTCTGGACAACTTCCATATCGAACGGGCGGAAGAGAACCGGCTGGTCGGCAGCATTTTCAAAGGGAAGATCCAGAACCTCGAGGACGGACTGCAGGCGGCCTTTGTTGACATCGGCATGCAGAAAAACGCCTTCATCCACTACTGGGATATGATCCCGGAAGATGCTGCGCGACTGGAAGAGCAGGAGGGGAATCGCAACAGCGCCCGCCGCCGCCGGAAATTCTCCCCCGGCGAAATGTCTAAGAAATTCCCGATCGGATCGGAAATTGTCGTGCAGGTCACCAAAGACGCGATCGGCACCAAAGGTCCACGCGTCACAGCTAACCTGAGCGTTCCGGGTCGTTATCTGGTGATGATGCCTGGCACCGGACTCAAAGGCATTTCCAAAAAAATCGGTGATGCCAAAGAGCGCGTACGGCTCAAAAAGATACTGGCCCGTTTGCCGATTCCTGAAACCATCGGCATCATCGTCCGCACCGCCGGTTCAGGCACCCGCAAAACCAGCTTTGTCCGTGATGCCCGCACCCTGATCGAAATCTGGAAGGAGATCGACAGCGGCATGAGGGAAAAACCGGCGCCGTGCGTTCTTTATCAGGAGCCGAATCTGGCTGAACGCGTCGTGCGTGATTACCTCACGGAAGATATCGACCGTGTCTTCGTGGACAACCGCGAAGCCTACGAGATGATCCGCAAAATGATCGCCAAATATTCCCGCCGCTCGCGCAACTGGGTGCAGCTCTACGGCGGGGAAGAGCCGATGTTTGATTACTTCGATGTCGAAAAACAGATCGAGTCGGTTTTCCGGCGCAAAGTGTGGCTCAAATCCGGCGCCTACCTGATCTTCGACGAAACCGAAGCGCTGGTTGCCGTCGACGTCAATACCGGCCGCCATAAAGGCGGAAAATCCGCAGAAGAGTCCATTCTGTCCGTCAATACGGAAGCCGCCGACGAGGTGGCCCGCCAATTGCGCCTGCGCAATGTCGGCGGTCTGGTGGTGATCGACTTCATCGACATGAAGAGCAAGCGCGATCAAAATGCGGTTTATAAAACGCTCAAAGATGCGCTGCGTGAAGACCGCGCCCGCACCAACGTCCTGCCGATCTCACAGCTCGGGTTGCTCGAAATGACTCGTCAGCGTTTTGAGGAAAGCGTTTACACCACCACATACGTCGAATGCGACTATTGTGCCGGACGTGGACGCGTCAAATCAGCGCTCACCATGAGCGTTGCGCTTCAACGCCGTCTGTCCGCCGCGCTGCGCAAAGACCGGAAGGGCACCCATTCCATGAAGGTGACCGTCAATCCAGCGGTGCTGGATCGCTTGCGCCGCGAAGACGAACAGATGCTCATCGACATGGAGAAAAAATTCCAGGGTCATCTCACCTTTGTTTCCGACCCGCACCTGCACATGGAGGCATTCACCATCACCAACGAACAGACTCATCAGGTGGTCTACTCCAGCGTCGAAAGCGACAAGTAAAACCGTCCGCTCTCCGGAGCGGTTTGACGGGGAAGGGCGCCCTCTTCGGGCGCTCTTTTTTTATGGATTGATGGAATGCTGGAACAGGATCTCTGCCTGATCTTATGCAAAAGTATCCTCACCGTCTTAGGGTGCTCCAAGCACGCTTGCAGAACACGTTCGGAGATGCGTTCTATCTTTCATACTCCACGTACCTAACATGCGTGGAAGGAAGAGCCCATAGTTATCCATCAATCCAATATTCCATCATTCCAATCCTTATGGTGCCGTTGTTGATAACTGAGTACTAGGAGCCAGTTATCGACAGGAAACCCTCAAAACACCACATCTTGTGCACCCCCTAACCGAGTATTAGACATAAGATATATTATGCGACGTGACTAAAAAACCCCTTTAAAACCATCGTTTTTTGACGGCTGCACCCGTAAAACCGCCCGAAAAAATAATTGAAAAAAAATTCATTTTTCCCACCCTTCGGAACTTCGCTTTTTAAGTATTTAATGTTTTCCCGTTAAAATCACCCGCCAGCCGGACAAGAAAATCCACCTGTTTTGCTATTTCAGCGCCGGGGTTTCTGTCCGGCTGGAGGGTAAAACCCATATCATTTTCCCAACATAAAAGACTCAATTTTTTCGACAGCTAGCCCGGACAACTTTGAATAATTCGTCACTCCGTAAATTTTGGGCGGCACCCATTCGATGTAAGCCCCTGAAAATAGCGCAAGATTCAGGTTTGTAGCGCAGAGGAAAATTTCGTCGTACCACCCCAACAATGGCGGGTCGTAAGACAGCGAATTGTTAGAAAATCGGCGGTTAAAATAGTCATCCCCGATAACCCACCCGCCCCCGTTGAAATAAACGTCAATCGGGTAACTTTCATCCTCTCCCGAAAAAAATTCGGGACGATCATACCACAGGCCGGCGAACGGGATACTTAAGCCGTCTAGTTTTAAATAGCTATTCGTATAATCGAACGCCAATGCGGAAAAATAAAAACTGCAAAGCACAATAAGGTATAAGAAAATGCGCTTCATCGTAGCTGTATCCCTATTTCCTGCCAAAGAAGCATGGTATTTGTAGACAATGCCTGTCCAATCATACGCACAACATAGCCGCTATTCGTTGGTTGCGCGGACGTAAACTCACCCGGAATATCAGATAAGAAAAGCACGTGTCCCGCGCTGATCGCATTTGTTGTCTGCACCATCCCGGAAAAAGTAATCCCTTGACCGCTGTTTGTTCCAACGGCTAAGCCTATCACGCCCCGAGAGCAAGCAGAGTTTGTTGCAGAAGCAATTTCCCAGCCATTGGTTGACAGCAAATAGAGGTATCCAGAAACAACGGGCTGCGCCCCCACCCTTACAGTTGCGGCGTTCGACTGCGTTAAAAGCCCAAGCCTTGAAACGTCGCGGCTGCTAAACGGATTGAATATCCCGCTTTGACCAAAAGCGGGAAAAGCCGTCAGAACCAGAAAAACAAGTGCCAGCTTTTTCATTCCCCTACCCCAATCATCACGCCGGGCGGCAACCATAGCGGCCCAGTGCGCTTCATTTCGCCTTTCGGCGGGTTCGCATCATAAAGAACGTCATCAACCCATAGCCCCTCCGGCGCGACGGCATAAACCGCCTCGCGGTTAAAAGTCGCGGTCGGTTTTGGCTTTTGTGTCGCGCACCCACTGGCGAAAGCGAGCAAGGCCGACAGGATTATCAGGAATGGTCTTAATTTCACGTTCAGCAGCCTTTCGCTTGTCGCGCCGATCCAGGATGAGCCCCAGCACGGCAACCAGCACGGCGGCAACCGCCGCGCCGATCTGCAAGCCGTTCATTTTGTCGCGTCCTGCGCCTTAATTAAGCCGATCAGAATTGCGCCGGAAGGGATTAACATACCCCAGTTTGCCACCGTTGCCGGGTCAGCGTCCAACAGAGCCGAAAGCTGTTGGAACAGCACGGCCAAAAATTGAACGGCCCCAAATGTAGTCGTTTTCCAGTTTCTCATTTATGCACCTTTCCGCACTCCGTATGGAGCGTCTTATCTGTTACGTGTACCTTAAAATCATCGTTTAGCGTTTTGAGCCAGCCCTTCAGGTCTGACAGGATGTAGACAATCAGGCCGTTCAGCCCAGCCAGCAAAGCCCCGATCACAATAATTGAGATTTCAAAAAACAAGCTCATGCCTTGCCGGTCATAGATTTGATCTCTTTGCGAAAAATAAAAGCGATAACTCCGGCCCCGGTCAAGACAAGGGCCACCGCGAAAAGCGGCTTAGAAACAGCGCTTGCCGTTGGCTGTGCCACTTCGCCAAGGCTTTGCCCGATGGTGTCAGCAAGGTCAATTGTCGCCTCTTTCGTTTCGCTGGGAATTGCGCCGAAAAAATCCTGCCACCATTTACGATCAAACGTTTTTGCTACCATTATCTGACTCCTTGCGCCGGGATTTTGTCCACCCATTCAACCAAACAATTAAACCAAACCGGGTCGCCAGCCGGGGTCGAATACCACGATTTTCCATTCGACAGAAGGCACATCCATTTTATGTCAGGGTTTGTTTGCTTCATCCATTTTTGGCCCTGCCTTACCGGGTAAACCTCAATCGCAGACGCCTCATTTGTAGACGTCTGCGAAATGCTCAATACGTTAGCTGAAAGCATCTCGCTTGTAGTGTTCGTTAAATACGTAGTTAACCAATAGTTTGTCTGGATTGGTGCTGAAACAACGGCGTTCGTGAACGCCGCTGCCGTGTAGTCTGTTACACGGTTCGTTCCGCTGTAATGGTAAATAACCCACGTAGTTGCCGTTCCGGTATACTCGTAATAATAAGTGAATGGCCCCGCTGGGGCTGTGAACTGGTTTTTGTAAAACGTCGGCTTTGAGCGAACATTTGCATTTGAACCGCCGTACACAAAATTTGAACCTTTATAAGCCACATACGCCGGATAATTATTTGATGCGATAACCTCCGTCCAATTCGTGTAAATTCCTGTTACATTCGTAGAAATAAGCGTTGTCCAATTAGTAATGACATACGTGCTGCCCTCTCTCCGAAGCAGGCTTGAAGGCCAGTTCGACCCGCTCCGCTGAAAGAACACCACGGCGGCGCTTTGAGCATTGGTTGTCACGCTGGAAAACTCGAATAAAATCGGGTTTGTGTACGTTCCGGTTTGATCGACAGCCGCAAGGTAAAAATCGCAGTACCGTAAAGCGCGGTTCGTGTTCGCAATAACCGTTCCGTTCGTAGAAACGAGCGTTTGCGAAGGTTCGACCGTTGGTATCAAAATGCGCGGCTGTGGCCTGTACGGCACGTTGAATAAGCTAGACTGTCCGAACGTCTGCCCGGACAGCATTAAGGCAACGATGAAGACAAAGCGGCGCATTTTTAAACCACCTTTAGGATATTGACCACTGAAAGAACGCTTGCATCCGTTTCCGCCTTGAACCAAACCGCGCCCCAGCAATTTATTACCGCCGAGCCTCCCGGAAGGATGCAAAGGCCGCGCTTCGTTGCCGGGTCGGTGTTTTCGTCACCCCACCAGATCGGATAGTCGCCGTTATTTTGAACGATGCGCTCTTTTACAAGAATGTTTGAGGCAAGAACCGTATGCGCACCCGTTGCCACGGCGTAAGCCTCCGGGGAATTGACAGCCGGGGCGGATAAGTCCATTTGAAGATACCCAGACACAACGGCACGAGTGTCAAGCGGCGTTCCTAGAGCAAGGGAAAAAGTGATCTGCATTTCCTCGTCGGCGGACGGGTTGTGAAATTCAACGTACCGAAAAACAGCCGGGATAAGCGTTGTACCGTCTGCCGACAGCCTGACGGCTGGCAGCCCTATCCCTGCGGGAATGGCGGTCGATGTGCCGCTGTCCGCTGACACAATCGGGTCTAGCGTTAGCGAGTTCGATAGAACGGAAATAAAAGACCCGGTGAAATTTACCCGCTTTGTTGCCAGCGGCGCCAGCGTCAACGGCAGTTTTAGCATTTGAAGATTGATCGCGCTATTGTCCATTATTTTTTCCTCCGTCTGCCGCGCGGAAAAACTACCGCCGCAATAATTAAAGAACCTGCCAGCGCGGCCAAAGCGAGCCGCCCGGCGTTGGTTTGTATAAAAGTCAAAAGCGGGTTTGTTTTTCCGTCCGCTAGAATTTCCGTTGTGGTGTCGGCCAGCTTTATATCTGGATTTCGGCCGGCAGATAGGGCCATGAAGTTGTTAGCGTTATTTCCAAGCACAGCCACGGCTGAAAGCAGCAAGTCCGCCGTGTTTTTGTCAAGTTGCTGGAGAATAGCGCTGGAGTTATCCCCGATCAAAAGGTTGGTGCCGCCACCATCACCTAGGGTCACCTCTGTCGAGTTGTCTTGCGCGAAAAACTGCCCGTTCGACCCGACAGTCAGCCCCCCGCCCGTTGACGTGGTGTCGGCCTGAATGTTGGTCGTCTCTTGAGTTGACGCCGTTGAACTGTCTGAACCGCCACACATTCCTTAAACTCCAATTGAGAAAATGGATTCCTGAAATTCATACCCGTGCCGCTCAACTATTCGGCTAAGTCCTCGACGCTGACTATGTATTTCGATCCGCGAGCATCCGCAGTCTCTGGCTATTTTTTTAACAGCGTCTTCGAGCATTAAGATCAAAGAAAAACCATCTTCACTTCTAAACGAAACACTATGAAGAAAAGCCAAATGCCTTTCACCGTTGTAATTTCGAACCCATCGCGCCGTTAATATCCCGATCAACTCCCACTCATCCCGAACCTCGAATAGCGTTATGGCGTTGGCTTTTATCTGGCGTTCGATCCAATCCAAAACCGAGTCACCGCCCGGCTCGGCGCGCGCTATCATTTCGCGCGCGCCTTCAAACCACGGAACCGGCCGCAAGGTTACTTTTTGCGCTTTTTCATTTTCCGCCATAGCCAAAAGCCCCCGGCGAATAAAGCCGCGCCCAAAAGGATTGACGAAAAGCCGCCGCCGTTCCCCGCGATAAACTTTGAACCAAAGATTGCCGTGCCGCCGACCTGCGCCCCGGTATCACCAGAGCGAGAGGCGGCACTTGACGAAGTGCTAAGGCTTGGAACTTCTCCGGGCATTTACTTCCTCCGTGAAAGAACCAGAGCGACAACCAACAGGACGGCGGAACCAATTCCAACGGGCAAAACCCAGCTTGGGATTTTAGCGGCTGCGGCTTTATCAGCCGCAGCCTGCCTTGCCTGCTCGGCGGTCATTTTTCCGTTTGCGTAGTTGGCCGCCGCTTCAAGTGCGGCCTGCGCCCCGTCGCTGTTTAGCAGGTCGGTTGCGGCTCCGGTGGCGCCATTAAAAACGTCGCCAACGGCACCGGACATCCCGCCCCATGCGTCAGAAAGCCAGCTCATGGTTTAAACAACCTTTTTGATGGTTTCGTACCACACCGAAACCGTCCCGGCTGCGGCTGTTCCGCCAGCCAAGAAGGTAGGAATGAGCTTGATTTCGCTCATGCCGCCCGGCAGGAAATAGAGCGGATTATCTTCTTTCGCGAAGTCGAGAGACGCGAAGCCAGCATCCGCAACGGAGCGATTTTGAAGGGCAAGCTGCCGGTCGGTCACAGCCTTCGGCACATCGCGCAACTGGAAGTCATTTCCATTCAGAACGAGCGTTGTTTTCGTGACGGTCATATCCGTCAGTCCGCCGCTGTGAATATGCAGAGCTTCGTATCCGAAACGCTTATCAAGGCGCGGAAGGTTTGTGACTTCCACCTCTCCACCACCGATAGTAACCGGAGCGGTCACCCTGCCAATGCGGACGTGCTCGCCAAGGTCAGCTATCAGGTTGTAGTCGATGTCCGCGAAAACGTCGATACGGGCAACGCTCGTGATCGAGCTTGCAAAAGTCATGCGCAGCACCATGTCGGACAGGTCGCGGGTGCCGAGATTGCGGATATTCTGCGCCGCTTCGTCGCCGCGCATTGCTGCGGATGGGTCGTAGTGCATCATTCCAGCTTCGTTTGCCGCTAGGCCGCGAGCTTTTCCGTAAAACAGCTCCCGGAAAAAAAGGAACGTCGGCGATACGTCGTTCAGGATGCTAAATCCGCCTTCCGTCTTGTGAGTGACGGACAGATTGATTTTTTCAATCGCGGCCTTGATCTGCGCAACGGTTGATGCGGTTCCGCCGCTGGCGAAGCATTGGAAGTACAGACCGCAGATTGTGCCGTTGTGCCCAACAGGGATGGACAGGTCAAGCACGCTTGACGCAGCGGCGGTGATCGTGCCAATTTTGACAGGGTTCCTAATCATGATTAAGCTCCCTTGACTGTGGTTTTGATTTTGGTTTTAGCTGCCGTGTAATAAGGCATAACCTCATTTGCAACGATCAGGCCAACAACAACGACTGCAACTTTCGGCAGCCAGTTCATCACGAATTTTTTCATCTTATTCCCCTTTTCTCTGTTTCCGGCCCGTCGCACCATGCGCCGGAAGCCTTTGAGAATTTATGGGAATAATTCTGACACGGAAAAAAGCCACTTTTCATTTATGACGAAAATTTATTTTTGGAAAAAAAATAACCCGCTGAAATTCAGCGGGTTACACCTAAAAAAAGTTTTTTCTTAACTGCTCATTTATGAGCAAAAACGGCGCGCGGGTCTATAAAGTCCCCGTTTTCATGGTCTTTTTTACACTGCTTGATCTGATTTTTCACCTTTTTATCAGTCAGCATGAAAAGCCGAAACGCAAGATCATCCCTGCGACCGCTGGACGTGTTCTTTGATTTTAATCTAGTCGCTGTTTTCATAGCCTTATCCCGATCTTCTTCAATACATCATAGAAAATATCGCGGTGAAAACAACAATAAATCACCACTCTTTTCCCCATAAAAACCCGGTCAACACAGTATCCCACGCGCCAGCTGCCATGCCGAAACCGGAACTTTGGAACGGCAACATCTTCAATTTCCTTAATGGTTTCTCCATAGGCTCTATCTGGCGCATGATCGTCAAATACCGCTTCCATCTGGTCGAGAATTTCCTCCCAAATTTCTGGCGGGACGGTTGCGATATTTTTAACCGCTCCGCGAGCCAGCTTTATTTCAACTGCTTCAAACATAATTTCTCCGGGCATTAAACCTAAGTTCCCTGATTTTTGTCCATAGCAAACGTCTGGCGGTTTGAATGGAGCTGCCGATAATTCCCGCAACCATTTCAGGTGATACTTCCCCGGCCCGCCGCGCAGAGCTAGTACAGAGCGCATCCCATAACCGATTAAACCGCACCTGATAAACCCCGCAATTCACGCGCTTCATTCAGCACCCCTTGAATTTCCCATTTTCAATATGCCACGCGCAGCCGAGAAACGGCTTTCCGAGTCCGCGCTGTCCTATGTACTGCCCCGGCTTTAATTCAGCGGCCCGCTTAAAAACGTCGCCGTACTGTCCGGCTGCCCACTCCGCGCCCTCCGGTCGCAGCGTGAAGCAGAAGATGTTGTCGCAGTTGCTCCGCACCGTAGGGGCCATTTGCGTCGGGAATTGGGATTGAACCCACATTTCCACACCGTGCGCCCGAGCAGCGTTTGGAATGAATTGAAGACCGCCGCTGTTTTTCCAGTTCCATTGCCACGCTTCGTCAATAACAACCAGCGTGTCAACATAACCCTTTGCCGGGGCGCGTAGCTTTTTCACCTCTTCGATTAGCCGCGCCTGCTTCATGGTTTTAAAGTCGGCTGGAAAATCTTCGTACTCATCCTGCTTATTGCAGAGCAAAAAGACCTTCATGCTGGACTTTTGGAAGGCCCGCGCCTGTGAAGCGGTTAGAACCCCCTTCCCGGTTCCGGTTGCGCCGATCACCAACGAATGTCCGCGAAATTTAAGCATCTTTGCCCGGCTCCGTGACTGGCTGCGCCGCGCTGCGTATAAACGGCAATTTTTTCCCGATGAACTTCACGGCATTTTCCCGCACCACTTTTGCCCCGGCATCAAACCGCGCCTTGCATTTCGGTTCTGTTTGAATAACCTCCCATCCGATACGGCCGAGGCCCAGCGCAAGGGCCGCGCCGGGCGGAATGTCGATTGACTTCCCGGTCTTGCGTTCGTACTCATAAAAACAGTTCGCCGTATGGGCATAAAGACGGTTGCGCTGATTCAAAGCCTCCACGCCCAGCACCATTGAAAGACCGAAAAAATACAAGTCGGCGGAATTTTCGGCGGAGCTTGTCAAATCGGCGTGTTTTTGTGCAACTTTTAGCTGTTCGGAAATTTCCCTTTCCTGATTTTCGGCCTGAATTTTATCTAATTCGTGATCGGACGGCGGAATTTCGGAACCGGGCTGAAATTCCGTTTCCGGTGTATTTTCGCCATTCCAGAGCTTGGAAAAAGTCTCTTTTATCCTCTGCCCGGCTGATTTTTTCGCCTCTTTTTTAAGTAGGAATTGCCCCTTGCTGCCGACAATCGGCTGCCCGCCTTCTGCCTTGTGAATTTCGGGGTTAAACGTCACGCCCCACTTATCCACCGCGCCGCCGACCTGCACCGGTGCCGCCGCCTCTGAAACCTCCCCGATTACCTCCGCCGTTTTCGCCAAGCCCTCACCCGGTGCCTGTTCTAAATTCAGTTCATCAACCATAATTTCACCCTTTCACAAAAACGCCGCACCCGGTTCGGACGTTCACTTTTTTAATCCATCCCGCCGCCTTCAATTCAGAGAAGCGGCCTGATATGCAATTCATTCCAACATTCATTCGTTCTGCCAGTTCCCGGCAAGTCAGTCCGTCGCCGCCTGCCGCGCTGATTGCGTCAAAAACGGCCTTCCGCTGGGCGGCGCGGTGTTGCAGGTTCTTCCGGTTCGCCGCGACGCTTTGAGCGTTGCCGCCGTGCTTACGTTTGCAAGGGTCGAATAAGTCTGTTTGCATTGTTGGCATTAGATTTTTTCCACGTTGCGCAGATCTATAACACCCAACCCGCCGTGAATGTAGCTGACCTTCACTAGCGCCGTGGTGACAGTTTTCTCTTTTCCGTTTCTGGTCACCTTGTTTTTTTTTGTTCCACAATACGCCAAAAAGATGGCTTCGCGGAAGTGTCCGCGCTGTTTAGCATCATCGAACACCAGACACTTTTGTCCGTGGCTTATCCGTGCTGACTGTTTTTTTTTACCGTGGCTTCTGTGGTCATTATTTTCCTCCTGTTTTTCTGTCGTCAAAAATTTTCCGGCAGCGAGCGAGCAAAGCGGCTGCGCGGCTCTTCGGCTCTTCCCCGGCTTTTAGTTCGCTCCAGAATTTGAAAAGCTCTTCACGGGCAAGGCTGGTTGCTTCAAAATCGCTGGAGTCTTTCGCCAGCGATTTCAGCCATTTTGAAAACGCTCCCATGCCTGGGCCGCTGAATTCGTTACAGATTGTGCAGGCGATTGACGTGACATCGTGCTTTGCGAAGTCTGCGAATGATTCGAGTTTCACCTTCCGGGCTGTTTCCGGTTTGTGAAGTATGAGAAAATTTAACCCTTGACCCTTGATCTCTTCTTCATGGTCAAGGGGCTTGGTTTGGTTAGGTTTGGCTTGGTTAGACTTGGTGGGTATATGCTTGGCTTCATCCTTGGCTTGTAGCTTGGCTTCATCCTTGGCTTGTAGCTTGGCTTCATCCTTGGCTTGTAGCTTGGCTTCATCCTTGGCTATGAAGGATTTTCCAGCCTTCGCAAGTCCTCCTTTGACGTAGTTTGGGGCGTGTTCGTGCCAATCATGGACACTTAAACGGCACTCTTCGTGAATATCCAACCAGCCACACTCTGTCAAAGTTTTTATCAGTTCGTCAGCGTCGCCGCCCCACTCCAATGATGCACAAATATCCTCGTTTGAATGGCGGCCAATGTCACCCTGCGGCGCGTTCGCGCAAGTGAATTGCCAGAGAGCTTCGAGCAGTCCAACGGCCTGCCAATGCGGCAGATTCAGGCGGCGTTTCAGCTTCTTAAATTTGACGCTTTCGAGTGCTGCCGACTTCATTTTCCGAACCTTTCCGCAGCCTTTTTAATTTCAGATCTGTATCTGCGTTCCTGATTCATCGACCTCTCGTAAGAATCCATATCCATCAACGATTCGATTTCAGTCGTTATCATCTCTTCGAGAAGTTCAGGTCGCAGAGCGTCAAGCTCCCACGATTGCTTTCCGAACTTGCTTATATATGAATCGACCCTGCTGTCCGTGAGTTTTGCGGGATTTGGCGGCGGTTGATACTCACGCACCTGATCCATATTCAGAGCGATTCGAGAAACCGTTACCTCTGTCTCGAACATGACCAGCCGATCTTTAATATCTCGGGTCATGTCGATTCCAGATGGGTCATGGTCGCCGAGATGGATTAAGTGACACGGCCGGCCGTGAGATGCTCCTATAAATCGCCGTGCAGCCACATACATTGCCGACTGCGAAACATATCCACGACAACTCATCCACGGAACATAGAGACGGTTAGCCGCACGTTGTATAACCTCGGCAAGAGCTTCTTTTTCAACCCATACCTCAACGTAGCATGGCTGTGATCCCCAAACCTCCTGCCGATATGCGCGGGCGGCAATATCCATAATCTCGCGCGGGTTTTGATAAGTATTAATGCACGAGGAAACACGGGTTCTGTCGGTAATAGAATCCCAGTCAAGAAGCCCGGCCAGTCGTCCGTCATTCACTATCGAACCGAGTCGCTTGTAACTGCGTTCCGTATTTTCAATAAGGTCTTTCGACACGAACTGGTAGTAGAGCTGGCGCAGAGTCAGGTTATATCCGCGCGCTTCGTAATCGGTTATGATGTCATCTGCGATCTGGATTATCCGCTCAGATTCCGAAGAAAATTTTCTTTCTACATAGCAGAATTTCATTCTTCACCCCGGCAAAGCACGTTGAAAATTTCCTTCCAAGCGGAGCGCGAAACGCGTGAGCAAAGCGTCGCTTTGATCTGTTCGCGCATGAGTGCGCCGCCGATGAAATACCCGATAGCGCAGCCAATCAGAATCCCTCCGATGAGTGTCATTTTTTTTCCCTGTTTTTTGGTTCAAAAAGGTCACAAGTGCGAGCGAGCGCGGCGAACAAGTAGCAATCACCTTTGAAGGTCTTGCGTGTACATCGGAAGCAGTTTGCCCCGCGCTGGCGTTTGTAGCCGGAGCAGTCGCAGCACGTTCCGGCTGCCCGGAAATTGTTTTTTCCTTTGGGAACTTCCCGTACGATCTGGCCGGTCGCTTCGCTGATCTGCGACGTGGTGACTTCGGCAGGCATGGGATTGTCAACGTCTATAACAAGACGGCCCGCCCGCATTTCCTCAACCTGCGCCGCCGTAAGGCGGATATGAAGTTCAGTTGCCATAAATTACCGATTGGCTCCACCGCCCTGCCCCTGTAGAGTCGGGGACAGGAAAGAACCCTTGACAGAACAGGAGGCAGGACGATGGAAAACATTCCGAACTTTGTTTGGTACCCGATTGCAGCGATCATTTGGATGGGCGCATTTGCAATCTTTTGCTGGATTTACACGGCGGCGGCTAATGGCGTTAAAGACGGGAAGAAAAAGCGCGAACAGCAGAGAGCCGACAATCAAAAGTAACACTAAGCATTGAACGATAATAAGAGCTAACTGCCCCGTGAAAGTTATTGCCTGTTCCATGCCATGCTCCCTGTTTTTGGTTGATTAAGACTCAATGACTTCGGTGAGTTGCGAAACGGCCTCATCCATGTTGCCGATGAACTCTTCCATCTGTGCGCCTTTGTCACCGTCGCGGAATGAGTCCGGCAGATTGTCGAAGGCGGCCTGTTCGTCCATGATTGCTTCGCTGATGATCTCGCGAGCCTGCTCCAGCTTCGCTCTACGTTCTTTATTCATGCCCTTCTCCCTGTTTTTGGTTGGTTAAAAAATTACGATGGCCGGAACTTTGGTGACGGGGTGAGGTTGAACGGAAAAGCTGATCTCGTCGCCGTTGCTGTCGAGTATCGGCGTTTGATCGCCATGCCACGCTGAAATATCTTCCAGACGGTCGATTAAGTCTCTAATTGTCATGCCCTGCTCCCTGTTTTTGGTTGTTCGTTCCGTCACGGTGACGGCACTTTAGGAACAAAAAAAACGCCTACTTCGCGTCGCGCGATTCAGCGTCTTTAAGGGCTACGAATCGAAGATAATTCGATACAGAGCGGCCGTCCAGCTTTGCTACACGCTTTAAAAGTTCGTTTTCCTTTCGAGAAAACGTGACATTTATGCGGATATTCTTGTCTGCTATGGCCATGCGGGGATATTCCCGCTTTTCTGTTTTTCTCGCAACCACTTTCTTCCCTCCGTGCCGTCAAACTGCCATCACCATACGAAATTTTTGCACACCGTCAACTTCTTTTGGTGCCATCACCTGAAACGCACCGTGCCGTCATCTGATATATTATGCGACGTTGAATATAGAAAGCTGGAATATGAGGAAATTCGGGAATTTACACTTACCGTCTGTCGAATATCACGTTGTGTCCGGTTCTATCTCGAACCGCATGCGACCGATAATGTTCTTTTGTAGGACGGGTTTACTTACGAGGAGCCATTGCTTTATCCCACGCGCTCCTGGCGAAACGCGTTCTACAACCACAAAGAAAAATGACGGTTAAACCCGCGAATGCTCTTAGCCTCAGAGCCTCGTTAAATGAAGACCGTGGGAACCGTTGCGACTGGATTTTCCTAACCTTGGAAGTTTCGAGGCTGATTTTTTCCAAGCATTGGAAACGTTGGAGTCACTTTTTCCCAAGGACTGGAAAAGGCAGATTTCGCCACTTCAAAAACTCGTCCCTCAGCCCGCTCCGGATTCAACCGTTGCAAAATACGAGGGTTAATTTTTTTCGGCAAATCCGGCGCGATCGAACGGCCAGCAGACAAAGAATGCCGGACCGAGAATCTGCCGGCGGTTGACGGGTCCGAAGTAGCGTCCGTCGAGACTCTGGCGGGTGTTGTCGCCAAAAAACAGATATTGATCGTCTGCCGTCGTGATCGAGTCGCCTGGTTTGCCGATCAGTGCGGGAGGAACAGAGCGGGAATCAGCAAACTGATAACCGTCGTAATTCGGGTTGCTGAAGATTTTATCAAAGCGCGAATCGGTCGGTTTCTGACCATTCACCAGCAGGTATGGCGGAGCGACCGAGATGGTTTCGCCGGGCAGGCCAACCATCCGTTTAATGTAATAGGCGTCTTTACGAACCTGCGGATGAGTCAGTTCGCGGGTGTCGAAAACCGCGATATCCCCCCTCTTCGGCCGGACAAAATTATATTTGATACGATTGACGAGAATGTAATCGCCGCTCTTCACGACGCCTTGGACCATCGGATCGCCAGCTTTCAGATCTTCTCCAAAGCGGCAAAACGGAATCAGTTTGGTCGGAATCCGGTGCGGAATATTTCCGATGTAAAGCACGCTTGTATTTTCGTCAACGGTTTGTCCATAGAGATAAGGTAATCCATCTGCACCATTGACCATGCGGATACGTCCGTCGGCCTCGGCCCGGACAATTTTATAGCGTTCGCCGAAAAAAAACATATTCACAAACTTCGCCAGCGGATTATCGGTTTTTATGGTCGGTTCTTGTTTAATTGTAATTCCGTAAAGGGTCGGCTGCATGGAGCCGGTCGGAATTTTAAACGGCTGAAAAAAGTAAGCGCGGATGGCCATGGCGGCGGCAATGGCCACGAAGAGTACTTCAACATTTTCGCGGATTTTCGGATGTTTGCGCGGCGGAGCCACTTTTTCGCAGGTTTTAATAACCGCCTCGCCCGCTTTTTCCATCATCTCCCCTTCCCCGCTTTTGCGGGCGGCGCAGGCGACCTGTTCGCCGGTGCGCAACTGTTCGAGAGCTTTCGGGTCAGCGATGTCCTCGTGCATATGCCGGATATGCCTGGCATAGTGAAGAACCTCTTTGAGTTCTTTGCTCGCTTTCCGGGTTTCAAAAAAATTCATGTCGCCTATTCCTGCTTGGTTTTGAGCACGGCGATGAACGCCTCTTGCGGGATGTTCACCTTACCGATGCTCTTCATTTTCTTTTTGCCCTCTTTCTGACGCTCGAGCAGTTTGCGTTTACGGGAAATATCGCCGCCGTAGCATTTGGCTGTCACGTCTTTGCGGTAGGCCTGGATCGTTTCGCGAGCGATAATCTTGCCGCCTAAAGCCGCCTGAATGGCCACGGTAAACGCCTGCTTCGGAATCACCTCTTTGAGGGATGTGCACATCTGGCGACCGCGCGGGATCGCTTTGGAGCGATGCACGATCGACGAAAAGGCATCGACCGGTTCGCTGTGAATCAGGATGTCCATCTTCACGAGGTCGGACAGGCGATAGTCGGCATATTCATAGTCCATGGAAGCATAGCCGCGGCTGATGCTCTTGAGTCGGTCGTAAAAATCGATCAGCACTTCGTTGAGCGGAAGGTCGCAGGTAAGCATGACGCGCTGCGCGTCGATCGAGTCAGTGTGAGTGATCTCGCCGCGTTTTTCCATTACCAGCTGCATCATGTCGCCCAGACAAACCGTCGGCGTAATGATGGTCGCTTTGATGAACGGCTCTTCCATGGTTTCAATTACGGTCGGATCCGGAAGATAGGTCGGGTTGTCTATTTCGAGCACTTCCCCGTTTTTCTTTTTGATACGGTAAATAACGTTCGGATAGGAAGCGATGATATCGAGGTCGAATTCGCGGCGTAGGCGCTCCTGCACAATTTCCATGTGGAGCAGGCCGAGGAATCCGCAGCGAAAGCCAAAGCCAAGCGCGACAGAGGACTCGGACTGATACGAAAAAGCGGCATCGTTCAGGCGCAGTTTGTCGAGACCCTTGCCGAGTTTTTCGTAGTCGCTGGTTTCAATCGGATAAATACCGGCGAAAACCATGGGATGGATTTCTTTGAAGCCCGGCAAAGCATCCGTAGCCGGATTCCGCAGGGAAGTCATCGTGTCGCCGATCTGGATTTCCGAAGAGTCTTTGATGTTGGCGATCACGTAGCCGACGGTTCCCTCTGTCAGCTCTTTGCGGACTTCCTGATCGGGCGTGAAAACGCCGACTTCCTTGATTTCATATTCCTGACCGGTGCTCATCATGCGCACTTTTTCGCCAGCCCTCAGGTGGCCGCTGAACAGACGCATGTAAACCACCACGCCGCGAAAGGCGTCATATTTTGAATCGAAGACGAGTCCGCGCGTGGCGTTATCCTTTGAAGGCGTGGGCGATGGAATGCGTTCAACCACCGCTTCGAGAAGTTCCGCCACCCCGAGCCCTGACTTGGCGCTCACCTGCAGACAGTTCGTTGCATCAATGGCGAGCAACTCTTCGATCTGATGTGCCACGGCCTCCGGCTGGGCATTGGGCAGTTCGACTTTATTCAGGACGGGCACGACTGTCAGGTTATGCTCGGCGGCCAGAAACGCGTTGGAAACGGTTTGGGCTTCGACGCCCTGCGCGGCATCCACCACCAGGATGGCTCCTTCACATGCCTGCAGACTGCGGGAAACTTCGTAGGAAAAATCCACATGCCCGGGCGTGTCGATCAGATTGAAAAGATACTCTTTGCCGTCTTTCGCGACGTACTTCATGGAAACCGGATGCGCCTTGATCGTGATGCCTCGCTCGCGCTCCAGATCCATGGCGTCGAGCACCTGCTCCTTCATTTTGCGGGCTTCGATGGTGCCGGTCAGTTGCAGGATGCGGTCAGCCAGCGTGGACTTACCGTGGTCGATGTGGGCGATAATAGAAAAATTTCGGATTCGGGATAAATCGGTCATTTTATTCAACCGCGAATTAACGCCAATGGACGCTAATCGGGAGTTCCTTTTTTTAAACGGTCTTCATTCGCGTGGATTCGCGTTCATTAGCGGTTAAAGTTTTGTTCCATAAGAGGCTTCGGCATTTGCGCGCATTTGCGCGACAGCCGTTTTCATATCCGGCGCTTTAAATAATGATGTGCCGGCGACAAACAGGTTAGCGCCGTGCGCGGCGGCCGGTTTCACGGTTTCCAGATCGATGCCGCCGTCAATTGAGATCAACATGTCCGGAAAACGGCGACGGATTTCCGCCACCTTGGCCTCAGCAGTAGCGATATATTTCTGGCCGCCAAACCCCGGGTTCACCGACATAATGAGAACTTCGTCGGCCAGCCCTTTTTCCAAACATTGAAAAATGGCGGCCACCGGTGTCGGAGGATTAACCGTGATACCGCTTTTGCAACCAAGACCACGGATTTTTTTGAGTGTGTCTTCGACGTCACAGTCGGCCTCGATGTGAATTAGTATCGTGTCGGCGCCAGCCTTGGCGAAGGCCTCGATGTGATTCTGCGGTTGAAGCAGCATTAGATGAACATCCATCGGCAGATTCGTTACACGGTCGGCCATGGCGACCACGGCGGGCCCCATGCTGATGTTCGGCACAAAAACACCGTCCATAATATCCATGTGAATCTGGTCAGCCCCCGCCCCTTCGCACTGGCGGATGGCGGCTTCCAGATTTCCCATATCGGCCGCCAGAATGGACGGCATAATTTCAACCCTCGGCATATTATTTCCTCGAGAAAATGTGAGCAGGGAAGCTACCCGACCTGTTCTCAAAAAGCAAGAAGAGCGGCCTTTATTTGCCGGAATGCATAAAAAAACCGCCCCGGATGTCCGCGGGCGGTTTTGCAGAAAAGCCGGTGGATTTACCAGTTGATAACCGGCTTGGTGCTCTCTTTGCGAATTTCCTGTTCGTCGGCCCAGACGATTTCTCCGGATTTGAGATCTTTGAGAATCATGGAAAATTTGTAGTACTGGTCAGTTTTGCGACCATCGACATTCTTGATTTCCGACAGTGTGCCGGTCAGGTACATATCCAGAGCGGTCTGCTGTCCGGCTTTGACCGCCTTAGAAGAGTCGACCAGACCCAGCTGGTTTTCCTGATTGATCCGTTCGACATCAACGGCCGCTGTTCCAACCGACGAACGGTCAACAAAGCGGAACATGCCGGAGCGCAAAAGTTGCATGCGAACCGATTCGGTCAGGCTGATCATATCAATGTGTTGCATGGTGCGATTCTGCATTGGTTCAACATCCATCACTGGGCGCCGGTTGCTGACAAACTCCTTTACGCCGGGAGCAACAAGCAGAGACTCCACCATTTTTTCGACGGTGCGACGAATATCCTGCGGTTCGATTCTGGTGGTGGCGGCTGTGCGGTCAAGCGGCACTTCCTTCACCTTGGTGGTGCATCCGCTTAGAATCGCGGCACAGCAGATCAGACACAGGGAGAAATATACTTTTTTCATATGCATTGTTCCTTTCGTTTATTCAGCTTGAGATGTCTCACGTACACGAACCTTGGATGAAACCGCTGCGGGCGAGTTAGCCACACCGGTCACCGTTACCCCGTCGTGTCCTTCGATAATCAAATTCCGGTAGGTCTTGGTTTGGGGATCGATTTCCATACCGTTGGCATCGAACCAGCAGATACGGTAGTCGACGCGTAGCACTTTGTTGCGGTCCGACACCAAGGTGATGTGAACCCGCTTCAAGCCGTTGACCTCATCATAAGTTGTTTTTGTCACTCCCACACGGTGTGCCAGGCGGGCGTTTTCCGTAATAATTGAGGATTCGCCGGTCAAATGATCGGTCTTAACGATCGTTCCGGAGGTATTCCTGCAGCCGCTGAGTCCGGTCAGACCTAATGCCACAATGGCAACGGTAATCATGCTTTTTGATATTTTCATAATACAGTCTCCTTACTGGTTACTGATTCAACGCCCGGATTGGTCGAGATCGTTCCATTCACGACTTCTGACACTCCGTTTGTATAAAAAGGATTATTAAACTGCTGATAGGTTGGTGGCAATCCTTTCCCCGATAATGAAGCGGTCGCCGCAACCGCGATTCCGCCGGTATCGGCAATCCAAATCAATCGGGTTTCACCTTCGGACACGGTCAGCGGAATGGTCAAGGTTGCGCCGCTGACCGGACTGCGGCATTCCAGCGTGTGCGTTCCTGCCGGAATTGATCCTCGATAAAGTTGTGTCGCCATCGGAATGGAATACCAAGCGCGGGTGTCCGAGGTGGACGCAATTGAGGAAGCGGCATTAACAACCATCATGCCCAGTTGCATCACGCTGTCATTTTGATTGTTGACCACCTGCTGCGCGGCAACCTTGGTCACCGCACGGGTGACGTTGCGAACCACGATGCCGGGCATTTTTTCTTTCAGGTCGCGATAGGCGAGAGACTGAAGATAAACCGCCGGCTCGGCAACACCAAGTTCGGCTCCATTCTCTGCAAGAATCAACGGAGACGGCGTATAGGCGGGGTCGCTGTAAAACGGAAAATCAACCGATATCAAAGTGATCGCACCTCGGAAATCAGGAATCGGCAGCGGGATTTTTTCAGCGCGGCGCTGCGAAATCAATGAGTCTTCATAGAGCACAACGATTTCAGTGGATCCACGCGTCAGACTCTTCACGTCCATATTGTTCTGCAGCACCAGATCGAGGAAGGCCTGCCGATCCTGCGTCTGCAAGAGGCGGAGAAAATCTTTTACAATGCACGGGTTCTGCGGAGAAAGCTCCCACGCCTTGCGGTAACAGAGCGTCGCATTGGCTGTGTCGCCCTGCTTTTCAAAAATCAGCCCGCAGAAATACCAGGCCAGTCCGTTTTCATGGGAACTGCGTGTGCGCTCCAGCGCCGGCCCCATCGTTTCCATTTTGGCGTTGACTGTCGCCATGGCCTTGGCCTTCGTGGCGTCAGTCCGAGTCTGAGCTTCTTCAACTTCCCGGGAATATTTCTCCGCAATCGCATCCTGCGCAAACACCGTACGCCGGGCTTCAACGCTTGCTCCCTGAGGATCGCCGCTGAACAGATAGTTTAACGTCTGATAGTGAAGCAACTGGATGATTTCATACGGCGAGAGCTGGTACTTGCGAACAGTATCATCCGCAACCGTCGAAGCGGCGACCGTCGAGCCTATTGAGCCGACCCGGATGGCCGGGCCGTTTTCTGTTTCCTCAAGAATCTTATCGATGGCTGCCTCAAAATCGGCGCGGCTTCCGGCAAAATCGCCAGAGAGCATTTTGATACGGCCGCTCTCGAGATAACCTAGATCCTTGCTGAACACGCTTGTCTTCAGCTTTTCCGACCATTGTAAGGCCGAGGCTGTATCACCGGCTTTCAACTTCGTGAGAGCGATTCCGGAACCCGCGCTATGCGTCGCGCACCCTGCTGTCAGCAGAGTTGCGACAGCAAGCAAAAGCCAGCCAGCACGACTAACATGAACATACCGCATCAACGCGCTCTTTCTGAAATTACTGACCGACAGCGTTGATCAAGCCCTGCTGCTGAATCTCTTTTTTCTCCAGATTAATTTCGCTACCTTTGTTGCCGACGGAAACATCGCGCCATGCGGCGGTGTCAAAATTAACTTTCACGCCCTTCAGCGCCATCGCTTCGGCGTAATCTTTGGCAATCTGCGCTCTCAGTTTTTCCAGGGATTGGAACTTCTGCAATCCGGCGTCGGAAAGTTCCAGCGCCACTCTAAAATTACTGCCGTTCTGAATACTGACAGTTTGCTGCCAGTCTTTCATCCACTGACGCGAAATACGCATCTGATGCATCCCCGGAGCAACCTGGAAGGTTCCCGGTGAAGAGCCGACCGCGGCTCCGTCAATTTGCACCGTTGCCCCGCCAACAATGCGGCGCATTTCATTCAGTAGATCATTCGGAGCGCGCACGCCGGATTCCAATCCTTGGATCAGTTCATCAATGG
>JBAXDG010000009.1:0-43112 GCA_037141075.1 Kiritimatiellales bacterium | reverse complement strand
TCAGCACCTTGCCGTTGTCCTGCGCCGCCTGAGCGAACGGCAGCACGAACGCCTGATATTCGGCGATGTCATCCACCTGCCAGACAATGTTGTCGCCCGCCAGTACGCCGCGAATCGTGTGGTCGAGATCCGGAATCCCTGTGCTCAGTGCCGTGCTGAAAGGTTTCATTTCTTCTGCCTCGGTTTTTTCAGTTGTTTGGCCTGCTTAGCGAGGTTTTCAACGTCGAAAGCAAACTGCGCATCCGCCTGAGCGTCTTCGAGCTGGCGTTGGTTCCCGTCGAACTTCTCAAACTCCAGTTCCGCCGTTTGCTTTGCCTCTTCGGCTGAAATGCTTCCGGCATGTTCCAGAATGTCCCGGTCGCCAGCCCGCAGAAATGCATCCAGCTTGGCCAGCCAGTCGCGCATCGTCATCGGACGCCGCTCCATCGCCTGCAACTCGGCAAAATCCAGATACTGCGTCACGATCAGACTCAGCTTCTTCAATTCCTCTTCCGTGAGATAATTCTTGGCGATGACCGCATCCGGCTTGCGCGGTTTGGCACCTCTCCACGAAGTCAGCCCCATATTGGCCTGTGAGGCATCCGCCCGGCGCTGAATCACCTCGGCGGCAGTCTGGCCGTGAACCGCCCAGTGCATCTTGTTTTGCACCGTTTGGAAGAATAACTGCGTCATCTCCGCGCTTGGATCGTAATCCACGCTCGTCTGGTAGATGTCACAAATCTTCCGGTAGAAATTACGTTCCGACAGACGGATTTCCCGGATACGCTGGAGCAGTTCGTCGAAATACTCATTCCTCGTGCCGCCCTGTTTCAGCCTCTCATCGTCCAGCGTGAAGCCCTTGACGATGTATTCCCGCAACCGCTGCGTGGCCCACTGGCGGAACTGCGTACCCCGATGGGATTTTACGCGGTAACCCACGGAAATAATCACGTCGAGGTTGTAAAATTCGATTGCCCGGCTGACGACCCGGGTTCCTTCCGTTTGAACTGTTGCATATTCTGCAACAGTTGCTTCCGGTCGCAACTCCCCTTCGTTAAAGATGTTTTTGATGTGCTTGGAAATGACCGATTTATCGCGCTGAAAAAGCTCAGCTAACTGATTCAACGTCAGCCAGACGGTCTCGTTTTCCAGCCGCACTTCAATGCGAGTCCGGTTATCCTCCGTCTGGAAAAGCATAATTTCCGATTTGGATTCCGGTTTCATTTGAGACCCTTTTTACAGATTTCCTTCAGACATTGCCACTTCCCTTTGGGTCGTTTCTTGGGGCCTACCAAAAGCACCTTCTTTTGACGCCGCTAAAGCGCAGGAGCCGGATTCTTCCAGAGTTTGGAAGCGCGGCGGCTAAATTTCCCGATGTTTGGAAAACCCAATATTCCAATGTTCCATCATTCCAAACAGAAAGGGGGCCGAAGCCCCCTTTCTGTTTTTGTGCTGCAGGGCTTTGCTTAGATAAGACCCTGAGCGAGCATGGCATCGGCCACTTTGGTGAACCCGGCGATGTTGGCGCCAGCCACATAGTTGCCCGGAACGCCGTATTCAGCGGCTGTTTCGAAGCAGTTCTTGTGGATGTTGACCATGATGGTGTTGAGTTTTTCGTCAACTTCTTCACGGCTCCAGCTCATGCGCATCGAGTTCTGGCTCATTTCGAGACCGGATGTCGCCACGCCGCCGGCGTTGGCCGCTTTGCCCGGACCGTACAGAACCTTCTTAGCCAGGAAGCGTTCGACGGCTTCCGGCGTGCTCGGCATGTTGGCGCCTTCGCTGACCAGGAAGCATCCGTTGTCGATCAGCGTCTTGGCGTCGTTGCCGTCGATTTCGTTCTGCGTGGCGCTCGGGAAAGCGCAGTCGCACTTCACACCCCACGGGCGCTTGCCTTCGAGGAACTGTGCTTTGGTGAACTTCTTGGTGTATTCGCTGATACGGCCGCGCTGCACGTTCTTGAGATCCATGACCCAGGCCAGTTTTTCGTCGTTGATGCCGTCCGGATCAACGATGGTGCCTGCGGAGTCAGACAGCGTGACAGCCTTGCCGCCGAGATGGTTGATCTTTTCGACCGTGTACTGAGCGACGTTGCCGGAACCCGAAACCGTACACACTTTGCCTTCGAGGCTGGTGCGGCGGGTCTTGAGCATTTCCTGCGCGAAGTAGGTCGCGCCGTAGCCGGTGGCTTCCGGACGGATCAGCGAGCCGCCCCACTTCAGGCCTTTGCCGGTGAGTACGCCGGTGAACTCGTTGCGGATGCGGCGGTACTGACCGAACATAAAGCCGATTTCACGTCCGCCTACGCCGATGTCGCCGGCCGGTACGTCAGTATCCGGGCCTATGTGGCGCTGTAGTTCAGTCATGAACGACTGGCAGAAGCGCATGACTTCGTTGTCGGATTTGCCTTTCGGATCAAAGTCCGAGCCGCCTTTGCCGCCGCCCATAGGAAGCGTGGTCAGCGCGTTTTTGAAAATCTGCTCGAAGCCGAGGAATTTCAGGATGCTGGCGTTCACGCTGGGATGGAAACGCAGTCCGCCTTTGTACGGGCCGATGGCGCTGTTGAATTCAAAACGGAAACCGCGGTTGACCTGAACGTTGCCTTTATCATCCTGCCACGGAACGCGGAAAATGATCTGGCGCTCGGGTTCGACGAGGCGGTGCAGGATCTTTGCATCGCACAGATCTTTGCGACGAGCCATGACCGGCTCCAGTGATTCGAGTACTTCGTGAACAGCCTGCAGAAACTCCGGCTCGCCCGCATTGCGGCGTCCGACGATCTCTAATACTTCCTTGACTACACTCATTTGAATCTCCTTATTCCGGTTTTCGGTTAACTCCTATACGGCATCATTGCGTCGTATAAATTCTGTAACAACAGCCTCATTTCATCCAAAAACACTCGCCAGTCAACGGTTATTTTTAAAGTCAAAGTTGCATTTAAAAATCTATACGGCATTATTGCCGTATAGATTAAATAACCTGAAACCAAACCCCTGTTATTCAGCAAAATGCGGCGCCGGGCGATGTCAGCTTATACGGCGGATTTTAAGACGAACTTTTTTTGACCAAATGAGGAGAAAAACCGATGAATACTCGGAACGACAAAGCCCGCGCGGCAGTTTTGCGGGCTCTCAGCGAAATCGACGGACCGGCCGGAGCGGCGCGAATTGCCGAGCGGTTGCCCGGCATGGGCGTCCAGCTTCAACCGCGCACGATCCGTATCTATCTGACCGAACTCGACCGCGACGGACTGACAACTCTCAGCAGTCGACGGAAAGGCCGCGTCATTACCGAGATGGGACGCGCCGAACTGGAGAGTTCCAATGTCGTCGCCAAAGTCGGCTTCGTCCGCGGACGGATTGATACAATGGGCTACCGGATGACGTTCCGCTGCGACCCCGGAGTCGGCACGGTCGTTTCCAACTTCGCGCTGGTTCCGTCGCGCGACCTGTCGCAGGTCTTCGCTGAAATTAAACCGGTCTTCTCCCGCAACCTGAGCATGGGAAACCGGCTTTGTCTGGTGCGTGCCAATGAATTCCTGTCCGGAAATTCTATTCCGGGCGGATATGCCGCGCTGGGAACTTTTTGCAGCGTCACCGTCAACGGCGTCCTGATGTCGGAAGGCATTCCCGTCACCTCGCGCTACGGCGGACTGATTGAAATGCGGCAGGGACGTCCGGTGCGCTTTGTCGAACTGATGGAATACTCGGGCGTAACGGTTGACCCGCTCGAAACATTCATCCGCGCAGGAATGACCGATGTGCGTGAAAGCGCGCGCAGCGGCAACGGCGTGATCACCGCCAGCTTCCGCGAAATTCCATCCGTGGCGCTCGACGATGCGCGGCGCGTGTTCGACCGGCTGCAACGTCTCGGCATGGGCGGTATTCTGATGATCGGCCGCCCCGGCCAGCCGCTGCTGGACATTCCGGTCGCCGAGGGCCGCACCGGCTTCATCGTCGTCGGCGGACTCAATCCGATGGCGGCAGTGGTCGAAGCGGGAATTCCCTGCGAACTGAAATCGCTCTCCGGCCTCGAAGAATTCAGCCGCTTCAGCACCCTCGACGAAACCTTCCGCCGCTACATGGATGCGCTGAGATAAGACGGCAGTAACCCGAGTTTCCGATGTTTGGAACTTTTTGCCAGGCCGAATGGCTGTTATAGAATCGTTGCGGATATGAAAGAGATTTTCCTTAGTGCCTTACTCGACAGTGCCGGAATGATCCCATTCCTGCTGGTCATTTATTTTCTCGTCGAATGGTTTGAGCGAAAATTCGGCGGAACCATCGAACACCGGCTGCAGAAATCCGCCAAGGCTGGCCCGGTGCTGGGCGCACTGTTTGGTTGCGTTCCGCAGTGTGGTTTTTCCGTGGTGGCCGCTTCGTTCTATTCGCGCCGTCTAATCACCACCGGCACACTGCTGGCCGTTATTCTCTCAACTTCTGATGAAGCCATTCCGGTCATTCTGGCTCAACCGGGCCGAGGCGGAATCGTCATTACTCTGCTGATCACCAAGTTGATTATTGGCGTAACCGCCGGATATCTGATTGACCTTCTGCTGCGCCGCCGTAACCCGGCAGAAGCGATCCGCGACGGTCACGCCGACGAACATCACGAGCTGGGCTGCTGCAACCACCAACTTTCCGGCAAGACCAGCCGGTGGCAGTTGCTTAAACATCCACTGATTCATACCGCGAAAATTTTTGTTTTTATTTTTGCTGTGACGCTAGGGCTCAACGGCTTGATCGCGTTGGTCGGGCAGGAAAATTTAGGCCGCGTTCTGCTCCGCCATTCCCTGCTCCAACCATTTCTAGCCGCGCTGGTCGGACTGATTCCCAACTGCGCCGCTTCGGTGGCCATCGCTGAAATGTTTTTGAAAGGCGGACTCAGCTACGGCTCCGCTGTCGCCGGACTGTGCTGTAGCGGCGGACTCGGCCTGCTGGTTCTGCTGAGGGAAAACCGCGACTTCAAGGACACGCTCCGGGTCATCGTACTGCTGGTCTTCATCAGCACCGTTGCAGGTCTCGCCATCCAACTGCTGTACGGCTGATTCTCCTTTGCCCGAAGTTTGTAAAATTAAACTGAACGTTTGTGATGGCTTATGGACTAAAAGGTGACCAATATAATCTGGATTATATGAAAACCTGGACGGATCTATGGAATGCGGGCCGCGTGTTTAAGGCGGCGTTTGACGAGCAGCGTGTTGCTATTGCCGGAGTTTACGGCGCAGCGAACGACGTTCTGCAGGTTCCGACGGGAACGCCGGCGGAATATACCGTTTCGATGGCGCCGATTCCTGACTCCTTCTACAGCCTGCGAAAAAATATTTTTTCGGCCCTCTTCCAATCCATGTATCACCTGATGGGTTGCGATCCGCAGCACCGACTCTTTTACGGCAAACTGATTCACCTCTTCCGCATCTGGGTGACCAGCGCCGACAATCTGCTCGATGACGAAGACAAGGTGGTCATCCCGATTCAAATGCCCGGCTCGTCGCGCGTCATGCGGCAGGTCGTCTCCATCATGACCGCAGACCGCGTCTTCCAGCGGCTGCTTGCCGAAGGCATCGCCTCCGGCGCGCTGACCGCGGAACAGGCTCGCGAACTCGCCGACCGCTCGCTGCAGATTCTCCTGCCAAGCGCGGCGCAGGAGGCTGGCGAGGAAATGGGAATCATCGAGCGTCCCGACCCGGAACACGTTCTTTCTGTCATCCACCGTTATAAAACCGGAATCCTTTTCAACGTCGCGTTCCTCGCGCCCGAAATTATCGAGCCTCACCTCAACCGCGCCCGCGCCGTTGCATTGAAAGAAGCGCTGATGCAATTCGGCATCGGCTGTCAGGTGCTCGACGATATCCGCGATCTGGCCCTCGACCATATTGAGCGCCGCCACAACTACCTGCTTTCCGACCTTTGGAAAAATCAGCCGGAATTTTTCCAATCCTTGGAACACCGTGAGCTGGCCGTCACTGACCGTCTCTATTTGGATGTTCCGCAGTACACGCTGCCCGCCGCGCGGCTCGGCTTCGGTATGATGCGTGACGGACTCGCCGCACTCGGTGATATGGGCCTCGGAATTCAGCCTATACTGGCCGAACAGCTGGCTGACTCCATGTTTACCGTACTTGATCTGCGGGATATCCAGTATGCATAAGAAACAGCATCCTCGATCCGCCACCGCGCAACAGACCGAAGGCGTCACGCTCGACCACGCCGCGAAGGTCTACGATATCCTCGCGCCGCTGATGACGCTCGGCCTCGAACGCCGCTATCACCGCCTTGTCATCCAGATGCTCGCGTTGCGCGGCGACGAACAGATTCTCGACATCGGCTGCGGCACCGGAACTCTCACTCGCGACATCGCTGCCGCTCTGACTGATAAAGTGCATTCGCGCTGCATCGGCCTCGACGCCGCCGAAAAAATGATCACTGTCGCCAGACGTAAAGCTGTCGTCATTCCTAACATCCATTTCGACGCCGCCATCGCCGAACACCTTCCGTATGAAAGCAACTTGTTCGACGCCGCCGTCTCAACTTTCTTCTTCCACCACATCCACTTTGAGCTCAAAAAGAAAGTTCTGGCCGAAACCGCACGCGTGCTCAAGCCCGGCGGACGCTTTATCATCGTTGATGTGGATGCGCCTACCACTTGGTTCGGAACACTCTGCGCACGCTCCGGCCATTGGCTCTTTCAGCAGAATGAAATCGCCGAAAACATCGAAGGCAAATTGCGCGAAGCGTTCGGCGCAGGTCCGTTTAACTGGAAAGCGGTCTCGCACCACTCGGGATATATCACTGTGTTCGAACTCAAAAAGGAGCCGTCATGATGAAGCGGCTCGTCATTCTGGCCCTACTGTTCGCCGCGCTCACCGTCCGCGGCGGTCAGACCGATGATCCCATCGGCGTCGCCGTCGAGAACTACTTCAGCACCGTCTTCGCGAAGCTCAGCGAAGTCGCCGCGAAGAACCCGACGCATGACACATTCCGCGAGGCGATGAAACCGGTTGCCGAATCCGTGGACGGTTTTTTCGACGGCACACTGATCGACACCAACTTTGTCATCGACCAGAGCTATTACAAATTCCATGCGCTCGCCAACGGATTCGATCTGAAAAAAGTAAAACAACTCGACTATTTCCGGAGCCTGATGAGCACCTCGCCCGCACCACAACTTAGCGAGCCGAGCCATGGAAGCCTCTTCCAGCCGCGCCTGATCTCCATGCGTTATCCCGTCATCACTGACGGCAAACTTCAGAGCATTGTCTCGATGATGGTGCGCACGGAAACCTTTGTTGAATCAACCGGCCTTGCTAAATGCCGCGCTTATAAGATCATCTGCTGCGGCGAGCTCGCCGAAGAAAATGGGGATCTCTCCGCCAATCCCCGCAAGGTAAAACTGACCTTGCCATCGACTGAATGGGTGATTCAGTACGACCCTTAATCAGGTCGTTTTATTTTTCGGCTTTGCGCTGTAAATCTTTGAAGCCGCCTTCGGTCAGAAGAGAGCCCTGCCAGGCAGAGGCTAGACGCTGAGAGCGTCCGCGGGAGAGTCCGTCAACCAGCTCCTGCCGGATAGCGGGCAGTCCTACGTCGGCGTCCGTGGACTTACGCGAAGAAACATAGGCAAGCAGCACGCCTTCTTTGGCCGGAGCCGGTGCGCAAAGTTTGCCCTGCGGCACGTTGACGCAGAGTCCGACGAGCGTCTGGGCATATTTGTCTTTCAGCTCGGTGGTGATATCAAATTCGGGCGTGGTCTGCACTTTGAGCCCGAACGGTTTGACGGCGTCTTTGAAACTGGTTCCGGCCTTCGTCGCTTCCGCAACGGCCTTTTCTATTTCGAGGGCACGTTCAGCCAGCGCTTTGGTAACGGCATCTTCGCGTGCGGTGTCCATCACTTCTTTCTCAACCGCCTCAAAGGTGGGAACGAAAGAAGGATAGCGCTGCTCGAGGGACATAACATAAACGGTATCCTTGCCGACGATCGCATCACTGAAGGAGGTGTAGGCGTCGTTTTCCAGACGGAACGCCGCCTGACGGAAAGAAGCTGTTTCATCAATGCCCTTGAGGTCTTCTTTCAAACCAAAGGCCGGCAGGGTCTTGATTTTCAAACCAGACGCCTTTGCGGCTCCGGCGAAATCAGGCTGGCCGCCTTCGGCTTTGGGTTCAACAGATGCAACGAACTCCGTCGCCTTCGCAACGGCCAGCTTGCGGGCCAGCACGTAAAGGATCTGTTCGTTAATTTCGGCTTCGACCTTTTCAAACGGTTTATATTCTACGATGGCATCGACGTTAGTATTTTCGATTCGGTAATCCTCGATGTTTTTGTTGTAGACCTGCAACGCCGCGCCTTCCGGAAGTTCCGCTTTCGCCAGGAAATTGCTGACCGAAAACTCTACATAGGAAACACGAACTTTAGCGGGCATACGAAACGCTTCCGGGTTTTCCGCAAAGAGAGCCTGCGCTGCGGATTTGGAAACAGTGACGGCTTTTTCGACCTGCGCTCGCGGGATCAAAACGTAGTCGAGCACGAAGCGGTCGGTATACAAGTGGTAAGCCTGCTTAAGTTCATAGGGGGAAATCAGCGCGGCCTGCACCGGGCGGTACATCAATTTATAAATGGTGATCTGTTCGCGGAACAGCTCTTCGGCCTGCCGGGGGGAAATCCCGAGCTGCTGCAACACCGCCTTGTAGACTCTGGGGTCAAACGCGCCGTTTTCCGCATGGAAAAGAGGCATCGTCTGCACCTGCTGGACGAGTTCCTTGTCGGTCACAGGAATTTTTTCAGCCTGCGCTTTACGCAGAACCGCCACTCGCCGCCAGGCTTCTTCGCGAAGCGCCGCGGTCAGTTCATCGGTCATCGGAATCATTTTGCCTGAAGAAAGAATGTACCAGATATAGGTGTTGTTGTAGGCGCGGTGATATTCGTCCTGCGACACCTTTTTACCGAAAAGTTCGCCGGCGGACGGGACATCGCGAACTCGCGCTCCCGCGCGGTTCGTAGGCATGAAAAATCCAACAAAGGAGACAATGATAACTCCGAGAATGATGTACCAGAGCACCTTAGACTGAATCAGTTTATGAAAGCGCGTAATCAACATAGCCATAACAGACCCCTTGGTTTTGCAATAAAAAACAGGGGCACAGCATAGCCGTGCCCTCGCACCGGGTCAACGGGAAAGCCGCAAACTCAGGTTTTCCTTAGACGAACGATGAACATGCCGTCGCCGGGCCCTTCCCAGGGCCAGATTTGAAGAGCACCGTCCGTCGGCGCGCCGGTCAGCGGATGAGTGAACGGATCCAGCGTGAATTCAGGGTGTTCGGCCCGGAACCGCTCCAGAACGCCGGTCGTTTCTTCGCGGGTAAAGGTGCAAACGGCATAAACCAGTACGCCGCCGGACTTCACGCACTGCGCGGCATTATTGAGCATTTTCACCTGTAAGTTGCGTTTCTGCGCCGGATCGCGCGGATCGGTACGCCAGCGGGCGTCGGGGTTGCGGCTCCAGGTTCCCCATCCCGAGCAAGGCGCATCCACCAGCACGCCGTCGAATTCCTTGGCGAACGGCTTGTCTTTGACCAAATCGTGCAGTTGAAGACGAACGATTGAAATTCCTCCGGCGTGCGCCCGTTTTTTACACTCGTGCAGCGCTTCAGCGCGCACATCAGTCGCCAGCACCTTGCCGTCGTGACCGATCAGGTCGGCCAGCTGAACGGTTTTACCGCCCGCGCCGGCGCAGGCATCCCACCAGTCGGAGCCGGATGCGGGCGCGGCGATCATCGCCACGGCCTGCGAGGCGACATCCTGGACTTCGAACTGCCCGCCGTGACCAACCTTGCCGAGCGATGTGCCCGCATCGACCGAAACGATACCCAGAACTCTGGCGTGTTCCTTGAAAGCAATATTCGCCCCGGTGAGCGTCTGCTTGAATGCTTCATCCCGCAGGCGCAGCCAGGTCGGCGGACGTTGCTGAAGCGTTTCATAGAAAAGGTCCTCGCAACCCGCCGGAAGATCCACAACTTTTCCGAACTCTGGAAAAACGAGATCCGCCTTTTCCAAACCTTGGAAGCTCGGGAACCACGCCGCGAGGGCGGCGCGTTTTTCGTCGAGGGTTTTGCCGCCGAGCGGTTCCCAGCCGGGCTTCGCGGCGGCTTGCAACACGACATGCAGATCCGTCCGGTCAAGCAGCCAGCTGAGAGCGGCGGCTTCGAGCGGTTTAAGGTTGAGCGGACGGGTCCAGCCGAGCCAGCGGAAGTACGAAAAGAAGCATTCGGAGAGAAAGCGGCGGTCGCGGGAACCCAGTTCGCGGCGGTTTTTGAAAAAGCGCAGTAGCACGCGATCAGCCGGATGCCGATGTTCTAAAACATGCGGCGTCAGCGTTTCGAGGATTTCGGCGGCCAGCCGGGTTTGCTGGTCGATGATTTTTTCGTTCAGATTTTTCATGGGATTCCTCAAAGATTTTTGTTTTTTTGTTTCAAAAGTTGGACATAATCCGTGCCCCAACAATTAGACGTACGGGAAGAGTGCAGGCAAAGGCGAACGAAAGGCAACTGTTATGGCAAAAGAACTCGGATTTGTGATGATCACCCCCCACTCGCTGCGCAAATCGCGCACCGGCGGAATTATCGGCCGATTCAGCCGGATCGAAGGAATCGAGTTCGTCGCCTCGCGCATGTTCGGCCCGAGCCAGAAGCTGGTTGACCGCTACGCAGACATGCTGCGCACCAACCCCGACATCACGCCGGACAAGCGCGATATTCTCGCCGACTACGTTTTGCGTGCCTTCGGCCCCGAAGCCGATACCGGCCGTCCGCATCGCGTGCTGATGCTTCTTTTCGAAGGCGAAGATGCTATCAAAAAAATCTACGCCGCCGCCGGCGGGTTCGACGACACGCAGGAATCCTCCGACACCGTACGCGGCACCTACGGCGACTGCATCCGCGATTCATCCGGCAAAGTGATTTATTTTGAACCGTCCGTGCTGGTGGCCCCCACCGTGCGCTCAGCCAAACACACGCTCGCTCTCTGGATGGAATATGCCGAAAGCGACGGCGGCCTTGTCAAAAACGCGCTTAGCCTGCCGGATGCCGACGTGCAGAGAACGCTCGTCATCATCAAGCCGGACAACTTCCGTTTCCCCAGCTCGCGCCCTGGTAACATCATCGACCTCTTCTCGCGCTCCGGCCTGCGGATCGTCGGCGCGCAGGTGCACCGTATGAGCATGGCGGAGGCCAAAGAATTCTACGGCCCGGTTCAGCCGGTTCTGCGCGAAAAACTCTGTGGACGCACCACCGACAAAGCCTGCGCCGCGCTCGAACAGGAATTCGCCTTCCCGATGCCTGCCGAAGTCAAAGAGGCTCTCTCTAAAACTCTCGGTCCGTACTACGGCGACCAGCAGTTCTACGAGATCATGAAATTCATGACCGGCCTGTGGCTGCCCGATGTACCTGAAAAAGAAATGTCCGGCGACGGCAAAGTGCGCTGTCTGGCGCTGATCTATGCCGGTAAAGATGCCGTGAACAAAATCCGCAACATCCTTGGCCCGACCGACCCGAGTAAGGCGAACCCTGGCTCCGTGCGCAAAGAATACGGAAGCGACATCATGGTCAACGCCGCGCACGCCTCCGACTCGGCGGAAAACGCCCAGCGCGAAATGGGAATTATTAAACCCGAACGCAACCTGCTCAAACAGTGGTTCGATAAGTATTACGCTTAATGGAGAACGATATGTGGAACGGAGTTAAAGCCGCACCGGAAGATGCCATCCTTGGACTGACCGAAGCCTTCAAAAAAGATCCGCGCTTCGCTAAGATCAATCTTGGCGTCGGCGTTTATAAAGACGAAGAAGGCCACACTCCGATTCTCGACTCCGTCCGCGCGGCAGAGAAATTGATCTTCGAAAAAGAAAATACCAAGTCCTACATGCCAATCGCCGGAGAAAAATCCTACGGCGACGAAGTGCAGAAAATGATTTTTGGTTCGCTCTGCAGCCGTTCCGCCACTATTCACACTCCCGGCGGAACCGGCGCGTTGCGCGTCGCCGCTGAACTGCTCCGGCAGTTTAGCAGCAAAACCATCTGGGTCAGCAACCCGACCTGGGCTAATCACAACAATATTTTCGCCGCCGCCGGTTTGACGGTGAAAGAATATCCTTATTACAACGCGACCACCAAAGACCTCGACGCTGACGGCTTCTTCGCCGCGCTCGAAAAAATTCCGGCCGGCGACTGCGTGTTGCTGCACGCCTGCTGCCATAATCCAAGCGGCGTAGATCTCTCGGCCGCGCAGTGGAAACAGGTCGCGAAAATCGCGCAGAAAAACGGCTGGTCCGCGCTGGTGGACTTCGCTTATCAGGGATTCGGCGACAGCCTCGAAGCCGACCGCGTCGGCGTCGAAGCGCTGATAGCCGCCGGCATTGATTTCTTTGTCGCCAGCTCCTTCTCCAAAAACTTCGGCCTCTACCGCGAACGTACCGGCGCGCTGACTTCCGTCGCCGCCACGCCCGCCGATGCCGAGACAGCCATGAGCCACCTGCTGGCCACCGCCCGCGTGCTTTACTCTAATCCGCCGGCGCACGGCGGCATGATCGTCACCACCATCCTGCGCGACAAGGAGCTTTCCAAACTCTGGAGAAGCGAACTCGACGCCATGCGCGACCGTATCGCTCAGGCCCGTGCGGCTCTGGCCGAAGGACTCACCGCACGCGGCGTACCAATGGACTGTTCGTTCATGACGAAGCAGAAAGGGATGTTCTCCTTCAGCGGCCTCAACAAAGATCAGGTTAAATTCCTGCGCGAAGAAAGAGCTGTCTACATCGTCGGCTCCGGCCGCATCAACGTCGCCGGACTCACCCCCGGCAACATGGGCTTCGTCTGCGACGTCGTCGCCGAAGCTATGAAGCGTTGAGCCTGAGACGCGTCAAAAAATACGACCTATTTTTGCGGCTTCGCCTGCGTGTCTTTCAAGGATGTCTTCGGAGTTAGGTTCTTCCCAATGGACTTTATTCCTCGAATAGATATCAAGATCAGAACGATGCCGGCAGCCCATAGTTGCCACGGATCAAACGGTCGGTCATATCCGTAACGCCCATATGGAATGATGGTGTAGCCGAGACAGGCCATCACCATAAAGGCCATGCCAGTCAGAAAAAAGAAGACTCCGGCACACCCCTCTTTTGCCTCTGGATTTTTTATCTGGGAATCCTTTTTCATTTCGGACTTTCTAAAGACACTGACGATGTTATCAAAGGCAAAGGTTGAGCGGCAGAAGATTTTCGGGGTTTCGGCGGGCATCCCAATGTGGAAGCGGCATCCATGCCGCTTCATTCACGAGGCTGGAAGCCTCGTCCACCATAAATTTCCAACCATTGGAAATCGGCTGTTACGACTTGGTGGCGGCAGGAGCGCGTTTGAAGTAGTTAGCTTTCACCCAGTTCCAGTTGAGGATCAGGTGGAGCAAGGCAACTCCGGCCAGAACAAATCCGCCGTCTTCATGCATGATCTCGAATGCTTCGCGCGGAAGCGACGCCCCGAAGACGCCGGTCAGGATTTGATTTATAACCAGGACGCCAAGAATCGGATTCACTATCTTCAGCATGGTATTGCGTTTCATGAGAGACTCCTTTCTTATCTGTCAGTCGAGGACAACTTCGTTTTTATACTGCGGCACGATGCAGTTCCAGCCGGTTTTTTCCGTGAGCAGTTTTTTGAAGGCGTTGGCCGCATCCGGTTCGCCGTGGGTGATGAAGACGCGGCGCGGCGCTTTCTTCAGTGCCGTGATCCAGCGTATCAGTTCGTTCTGGTCGGCGTGAGCGGAGAAGCCGTCGATTTTTTCAATCCGCGCTTTGACCGGCTGTTCTTCTCCGAAAATCCGGATCGGATCGACGCCATCCAGAATAAGGCGGCCAAGCGTTCCGACAGCCTGGTAGCCGACAAAAAGGATGGTGCTTTCGGGGCGGCTGAGGTTGTTTTTGAGGTGGTGCTTGATGCGTCCGCCGGTGCACATGCCGGAACCGGCGATAATAATGGCGGTGCCTTTGATGTGGTTGATGGCTTTCGACTGGTCAGCGGTGTTCGCCAGCGTCAACCCCGGCAGGTCGCACAGGTGCCTGCCTTTATGCAACAGATCCACGGTTTCTGCGTCGAAAAGCTCAGGATGCTTTTTGAAAACATCGGTCACTTTGATCGCCATCGGACTGTCGACAAAGGTGAGCAGGTGCGGGATGCGGTTTTCGCGCAACAGTCCATTGAGGTGATAGAGCAGTTCCTGCGTGCGCTCGACAGCGAAACTGGGAATGACGATGTTGCCGCCCGCCTTGGCCGTTTCGTTGATGATACGCGCCAGTTCGCCGGGAATGTCTTTAGTTTCGCCGTGGGTGCGGTCGCCGTAGGTTGACTCGACGAGAACATCGTCCGCTCCATCGAACGGATCAGGATCGTTGATGATCGGCATGTCCCAGCGTCCGACGTCTCCGGAAAAAAGAATCGTTCGCGATTCGCCGCCCTGCTCTACGCTCAACCGGATGCTGGTGGAACCAAAGATATGGCCCGCCTCGCGGAAAATCGCGGTCATGCCAGCGGCGACGGGAACGGGCGTTTTGTAACCAACCGGTGTCAGGAGTGGAATGGTTTTGTCGACATCGGCGACGGTATAGAGCGGTTCATACGGAAACGGGCTGGTCTTGCCAGCCTTTTCGTGGCGCGCCCTTTTTTGCTTCACGTCTTCTTCCTGCAGGAAGGCGGAATCTTTCATGATGATCTGCGCGATGTCCGCCGTGGCGGATGTGCAGAAAATTTTTCCGGCGAATCCTTCTTTGACCAGTCGCGGAAGCCGTCCGCAGTGGTCGAGATGGGCGTGCGTCAGTAGAACGGCATCAATGGTTGCGGGCGGAACAGGAAAGGCATCCCAGTTGCGCTGTTTAAGGTCGCGTTCCTGATAGAGTCCGCAGTCGATCAGGATGCGCGCGCCGTTCGCTTCGACCAGATAACAGGAGCCGGTGACGTTCTGCGCCGCGCCGAAAAAGTTCAATTTGATGTTCATCGTAAAAGCCCTTCTTTCCGCGCGACTTTAGAGCGTTTCCGGCCGTTGCGCAATTAAACCCTTGAGTGTGCGCAGGTTTTTGTATTCTCTTATACGCCTGTGCCGGGCATGTGGTGAAATTGGTATACACGCAAGATTTAGGATCTTGTGCCTTACGGCGTGCGGGTTCGAGTCCCGCCTTGCCCATTGACTCGCCCGCTGCGCGGACTCGCTCATGGCGGGCCTTAGAGTGGTTGTATGGAAGGAGCTTGATATGTTGCCGCAACACGGAGGAGTGCCGAATTTCAGCCTGCGTATTCCCGGGCCGATTCTACTGTTGCTGGCCCTGGTGCTGACCGCAGGATCGTTGCTGACGCTTTCGTTTTATCTCAATGCGGACGTTGGTGATCTGGCTGCGCAAAACCGCACCAGACTCTCGCTGATTGTCACCCTATTGCTTTCGGTTTTTATCCTGCTGGTCGGCACAAGCCGCTGGTGGCATCCGCACCTTTGGCGGCACGGCAACAGCCAGAAGCAGCACCGCCACCGGCACAAGCATGGGCCGCATTCGCAACGACAACGCTAAACCGAAGTACAGGTCTATTTTTGATTGCGTTAGCGCAGACCGGACAGTACCTTTTCTGCTCTCTTAATGGACGCGTAGCTCAGTTGGTAGAGCAGCTGACTCTTAATCAGCGGGTCCCCGGTTCGAGCCCGGGCGCGTCTACCACCTTAAAACCGGCTCTTTTTATGCCCGGATCAGCGCAAGGATTTCATCCCGTTTAGCAGCCATTTTTTCTGGCGTTTTGGCTTCGAGATTGAGGCGAACAAGCGGCTCGGTGTTGGACGAGCGGACATTGAACCACCAGTCGGCGTACTCGTAGGAGTTTCCGTCGAGCTGGAATTTGCGCGCATCGCCGTATTTGGCGTCGAGTTTCTTGAAGACCGTCTGCACGTCGGCGACCTTGGAGTTGATTTCGCCGGAAGCGAAGTAGCGCTTGATCGGCTTAATCAGCTCAGAAAGCGTTTTGCCGGTTTTGCTGATGAGGTTGGCGACGCAGACGGCGGCCAGCGCGGAGCTTTCGGTGTAATAGTTGTCGCGGAAATAGTAGTGGCCGGAAAGTTCGCCGGCGAAAACCGCGTCAGCTTCGCGCATCTGCGCTTTGATGAAGGCGTGGCCGACGCGCGACATCATCGGCCTGCCGCCCGCTTCTTCGATGACTTCTTTAACGGCCCAACTGCTGCGCAGATCGTAGAAGATGGCGGAGCCGGGGAATTTTTCGAGCATGGACTGCGCGACGAGCGCGGTGATCATGTCCATGGTGACATTATCGCCGTTCTCATCGAGAAAGCCTGCGCGGTCGGCGTCGCCGTCGAAGGCGATGCCGAAGTCGTAGCCGCCGGTTTTGAGTTTGGCAGAAATATCGTGGAGCGTATGCGTATCGAGCGGGTTGGCTTCGTGGTTCGGGAAAGTGCCGTCGAGCACGTCGTACATCGGAGTAATGTCGAACATTTTGTCTGTGAAAACGCCGCCTTCAGAAATACCCATGCCGTTGGCGTAGTCGATGACAACCTTGAGCGGCTTCTTGATTTTTGCAAACGAGCGGACGTGTTCAAAGTATTCCGGCTTGATGTCATACGTCGTCACTTTACCGGGCTTGACCGCCGGCGCATCGAAGGATTCTTCGTTCACAATGCGCTCGATGTCGGCGATACCGGTCGCGCCGCTGATCGGAATGGCCAGCTCGCGGCAGAGTTTCATGCCGTTCCATTCGCCGGGATTGTGCGAGGCGGTGATGATCGCGGAACCGTCGGCGCCGAGCTTGCCGTTGGCGTGGTAGGACATCGGCGTGGAAACCAGCCCGATGTTGATGACATCGACGCCCTGCATCGTGAGGCCTTTGGCCATCGCATTAAACAGCGGGATCGAGTGCGGGCGCATATCGTGCCCGATCACAAATTTTTTCGGCTTCAGAAACGTGGCGACCGCGCGACCGATTTTGAAGGCAATGGCTTCAGTCAGATCGGTTCCGTAAATGCCGCGGATATCGTATGCTTTAAAAATTCCAGCCATGATGTTCCCCCTGCCTGTAAAAGAGCGCCCTTTCTAACGGGATTCAGCAGGCCTTTCAACAAAACCCTGCATACAAAGTATCAGCGCCGGATCGTCGGAGTCCGACGGGGGTAGATAAATGTTCTTCCTCTGCTCGCCAGCCCGGCGGGCCGCCGTGAAAACCGCAGTCAGTTCGGCCGTCTCGCCCGGCCCGATCATCCGCTTGCTGAGCTTAACCTGAGTGCAGCTGCACGTGGCTCGCGGCATTCCGGCGACAAACGTGGTGTCGCCCTCATTACGAAGGATAAAAACATGGGTCACCACCGCCGACTGAGTCATTTTCCCGAAATCGTACGCCGGCTCGTCGCACACCAGCTTCGGCCCGTCCACGGCGCTTCCAAGCATTGGAAAAACTAAAACCAAAAGCAGCAGACGGTGTTTCATTACAACAACTCCTGTTGCGAACTGCCGGGTTTGAGGCCGAACAGATCGAAGCCGCGAGGCAGAACGACACGGCCTTGCGGGGTGCGCTTGATAAAGCCTTCCTGAATCAGATACGGCTCGTAAACCTCTTCAATGGTGTCCGCCTCTTCGCCAACGGAAACGGCGATTGAACTGATGCCGACCGGTCCGCCGCCAAATTTTTCGATGATCGTGGAAAGAATTTTTTTGTCCATTTCGTCGAGTCCGCTTTCATCGATTTCGAGCAGCGCCAGCGCCTTGCCGGCGACTTCGGCCGTGATGACGTTGTCCGCTTTGATCTGCGCATAGTCGCGGGCGCGGCGCAGAAGATTGTTGGCGATGCGCGGTGTGCCGCGCGAACGGCGCGCGATTTCGAGAGCGCCGTCCGGCTCAATATCAACATTCAGAATGCGGGCGGAGCGCTCGATGATGATCTTGAGCGTGGCGGCATCGTAGTAGTCGAGCCGGTTGACGAGCCCGAAGCGCGAGCGCATCGGCGCGGAAAGCAGACCGCTGCGGGTCGTCGCGCCGATCAGCGTGAACGGCTGAATGTTCAGGCGCACGGAGCGGGCGTTCGGCCCCTGATCGATGACGATATCGATGACGAAATCCTCCATCGCGGAATAAAGATATTCCTCGACGCTTTTCTGCATACGGTGGATTTCGTCGATGAAAAGAACGTCACCGCGCTCCAGACTGGTGAGCAGTCCGGCGAGGTCGCCGGGCTTGTCGATGACCGGGCCGGAAGTGCATTTGATGTTCGCGCCCATCGCTTCGGCGATGATGTAGGCCAGCGTCGTTTTACCGAGGCCGGGCGGGCCGGAAAGCAGTGCGTGGTCGAGCACATCATTGCGCGCTTTGGCCGCCTGTACAAACAGCTCCAGCCGCTCTTTGATTTTATCCTGACCTGTAAAGTCGGCGAACCGCGACGGCCGCAGCTTGATATCGAAGTCCTTATCCGGACGATTCAGCGTAGTAACAGTATGTTCCATAAAGAAGTTTCTAAGCCATCAGGCGCATGGGCACAAAGTTAATCTTTCAGTTTATGTTTGGGGGGAACCGGCGGCAGAAAGTTTTCACCGGTCACCACGCTCCGTCCGGTTTTCTGTTCCAGCGCAAGGCGCGCATTTTTGGCGATCTTCCCGCCCTTTTTACCGGCCTCCGCGTTTTCAACCATACCGGTCGCATCAACACTCTCAGCAATCTGACGGGTGGAAAGCTCGGCCAGCGCGGTAAAAATCAGCTCGGCTTCGCTCATATGATCGCGCAGGTTCTGAGTTTTAAGATCTTTGAGCTGCTTATGCTTTTTAACCGACACCCCGCTCCATTCCTGATGAATGATATTGGTCAGAACCGCGTATTCCTCTTCGCCTTTGATTTCGTGCTCTTTCCAGTAATCGGTCAGCTTATTGCGGGTTTCCTGCCCCGTCATCCGCTGCTGAATCCACTTTTCGCTCCGGCCATGCTGCTTCCAGAATTCCCGGGCGCGATCCAACGACCGCGCCGGATCGCTCATATCCTGAATTCGTTCGTAACCCACCTTGGCCAGCCAAAGCTTGATCGGTTCTGCCTTAGGGCTGGGTACCGACTGAATAATCCGCAGAAGTGTTTCAGGATCAGCCACATCGGTAAGATACGACTTCCCATCTGCGGCGGGTAATTTCAGTCGGTTACATTTTGTAACCGACTGACTGCCTTCCTTTTTCAGCCGGTTTTTAAGCACTTTCCAGTAATTTCTGGCCGCCTGATAATCCGGCTGCTGGGTCAGCGCCGCAACAACATCCACCACGGAAAAAAACCAGGTCTCCGACTTCTCGTCGTAAACCCGGCGGATTTTATGATCCTCAAAAGCAACCAGTGATTTTTCGGTTTTCATCTTCATTTATCCCGTCTCACGCATAAACACGGCTCTCAATCCCCCTGTCCCAAAGTCTAATCCCCGTCCCGTTTCCAACCATCGGAAAGTTTCTCGGCAAACCTTCCACGGTTCGGAAAATCTCTAATCAAAAATTACTAGATTACAGGACTGACCACTTCTCCTCGTTGGAAACCCGGGAGTCGGAAACCCTAATGTTTATCGCCGACTCCCTTTTTCTTCTCGTCTCGTACTGATTTCGCAACACCACAAAAAACTGCCGCGTATTTGTCTTTGTAAAGATCTGCGCATGTACCCGCGACCACAACAACACCAGGGTGAAGAGGAAGAATGTAATGTGAACGGTGTATCGCAATACCAAGACTATTTGTCCGCACTGAATAAATAACAGAACCCTCCGCCCCGGCATCTGTTTTTATTGTTTCAGATCCTAATATTATTATTCCTTTGTATTCAGAAACGATCTGCTCTGAAATTTTCGCTCTTGATTCTTCGGTCTGAGTGTTGCAGTCGAAGATACGTATGTTTGAGTTAATTCCATTTTCAACCTCTGGACTTACGATGAATACACTGTCCCCTAAAGTTCCCCGATCAATCCAGCCTTCCGGTAAAATATACGAATATTGCCCGCCTTCAGAGATGCGCCTTTCTCCACTGCAAGCAACGGTTTTACAAGGATGATTGAGCCAGTAAAAATACGCCAAAAAGAGAAGGGTGAGGAACCCAACAAGTGAACTCTTTTTCAAAAAAGGGGTTGCTCGGCGGGTTTTAGAATTTGCGGATTCCAGATTTTCCAATGGTTGGAAATTTTCCATTTTCTATATCTTATTTCCCTGTCAGCGCCATGCGGACAAGTGTTTCAACCGAAGTCGATGGTTCAAGTTTAAGCGCCTTGACCATCTTGCGGGCGTCGTCCTGTTTGTAGCCGAGCGAGATAAGAGCGAGCGCGGCGTCGCGCAAGCGGCTGTCACCGGGCAGATCATCGGAACCGGCTAGCGTTTCGAGCGCCTCGCCGGCGGAAAATTTATCGCGCAGTTCGACGATGATGCGTTCCGCTGTTTTTTTACCAATGCCGGAGATAGAGGAAAGCCGTTTGACGTCGCTTTCGATCAACGCGGTTTTCAATTCCCGCACAGAAAGGCCGGAAAGCGCGGCGACCGCGATTTTCGGGCCGACGCCGCTGACGCCGAGCAACAGCGTGAACATCCGGCGCTCCTCTTCCGTGGCAAAGCCGAACAGAACCTGCGAGACTTCGGTGATGTGGTGGTAGATCAGGATACGGGTTTTCGCCCCTTCGGGCGGCAGGCGGTCAAAACTGCTGAGCGGAACAAGCACTTCGTAGCCGACGCCGCCGGTATTGATTACAGCGCGGCCGGGCTGTTTTTCTTCGAGAGGGCCTTCCAGGAAAGTAATCATGGGCGGGAGCCTACCAGAGAGTCCGTGAAGTATGAACTATGAAATGGGAAAGATGAAAAAGGTTTCCGGGAAATCCATATAAACAGAAAAGCCCCGCAGAAATGATTTCTGCGAGGTTATTCGATCCGGGAGCGAGAAGCGGTTACTTCTTCTTGGCGGCGGCTTCGCGAGCACGCACTTTGAGGCGTTTCTTGCGGAGAACGCGGCGGCGCTGTTTGGTTCGTTCTTTAAGTTGCTGACCCATAGTGGGGAGAGCTTGTAACCGAAGGCGTCTGCGCCGTCAATTGCTTTTGCTAAAAACTGGATTTTGCCCGCGCGCCTCTTAGAATGCCCGCATGAACCGTCGTAAAAATAATAAAAAACTCTGGCTCACTATTATTCTCCTTTCACTGGCTCTGGCAGGAACATGGATTTCGAGCTGTCGACAGGTTGAAAAGGACTATCCGCGCGATGAGGCGCCGAAGCTGGATGAAACCTGGTCGTTCGGCAGCGGCGACGTCAAAGTGGCGCGCATTCCGCTCGACGGCATTATCATGCGCAACGAAGAAGAAGGTTTTTTCACCGCCCGTTCCGATATGGTTGAAAGCATCCTCACGCAGGTGCGCGCCGCCGAACGCGACACGGAAATGCGCGCCATCATTCTGGAAGTCAACTCGCCCGGCGGCGGTGTGACGCCGAGCGATGAAATCTATAACGCGCTCCGCAAATTCCGCGCCAGCCGCCCCGACCGCCGCGTGGTCGTCTTCATCCGCGACCTTGGAGCCTCCGGCGCCTATTATGCCGCCATGGCCGGCGACTTTATCATCGCCGAACCGACCGCCGTCGTCGGCTCGATCGGCGTGATCATGCAGACCATGAACCTGCAGGGGCTCTCGGAAAAAATCGGCATCACCGACGTCACCATCAAATCGGGCGCCAACAAAGATATGCTCAATCCCTTCCGTGCGGTTGACACCAACCAGCTGGCGCTGTTGCAGGTTCTGATCGACGATATGCAGACGCGCTTCAGCGGCATTGTGATCGAGTCGCGCAAACTGGATCGTGCGGCAAAACCGGAACTGTTCGACGGCCGAATTTTTTCCGCCGGCGACGCACTGAACAAGGGACTGATTGACGAAATCGGCTACTGGAACGACGCGCTGGCCCGTACTGCGCAACTGCTCGATACCGGGGCCCTGCGCGTTATCCGCTATGAGCCGCAACGGACATTTTTTGAGGAACTAATCGAAGGGAAGAGTCCCGTCGTGCTGCCCAGCCTGAAACTGCGCCCGCCGCAATTTCTGTATCTTTGGAAACCATAGGAGAGAGGATTATGAAAAATTTTATTTTTGTTGTTCTGATAGCCATTGGGCTGTCCGGCTGTGAAACGATGCCTTTTGAGATGCAGACCCGCGCCGACCGCGCCGCGATGAGTCAGGATCAGCTCATTGCGCAGGAAAACCAGCGGCAGATGGCCGGACGGCTTGAGTCACTTGAAATGCAAATGGGTCAAATGAACCGCGACATTGACGCTCTGCGTAACCAGCTCGACGTCCGCTGCGCTTCTATTGAGAAGAAGAGCGAAGCCGACAAACGCGAAATGGTCTCCCGGCTGAGCGGCGAACTGGACAAACTGATGAAGCAGGCTTCAGCTTCCAAACCTGCCGCCGCCGCGACCACCACTTCCGGTCGAGGCATCGAACATGTCATCAAGCCCGGCGAAACACTCTACATCATTGCCAAGGCCTACAACGTCAACGCGAAAACCATTATCGACGTAAACAAAATTCAGGATCCGGGCCGCCTGTCCGTCGGCCAAAAGCTTTTCATACCGCAGTAATGGCCGGATGGATCAGTCAGGGGAAGCTCCCGAAGGAGCGGAGGCTGGTGGCGGGACCCGGATTCGAACCGGGGACACGAGGATTTTCAGTCCTCTGCTCTACCAACTGAGCTATCCCGCCGCCGTAAAAAAGAAGCGCGCATTGTACGGAAAAGGCAAATGATGTCAAACGAAACGGTTCGCCGCCTTTCCACTTGTTTCACACCCCCGGCCCCTTTACCCTTCCGCCCATGTACGTGCTCAATAGTCTGATGCCGGTTTTTCTGATCATCGCGCTCGGCAAACTGCTTTGCCGCACCGGGTTCTTTTCGGACGGCCTCGTCAAAGGCATCAACCAACTTACTTACTGGGTCGCTCTGCCCGCTCTGCTCTTTTCCGAAATTTCCAGCGCGGTCTTCGATGCCGGCGAAGTCCGCCGCATCACCCTGATATTGATCAGTGCCACCCTGATCGCCCTTCTGCTCGGCTATCTGGCGGCGCGCCTGCTGCGCCTCCCTCACCGCTCGCTTGGCGCTTTTGTGCAGGGCTGCGGACGCGCCAATAACGCGTTTGTCGGCCTGCCCATTATCATCTACGCCCTGGCCGGAACTCTGCCAAATGTAAAGGCGCTCGCTACGGTCGCCCTGGGGCCCGCTATCATCTTCTACAACTTTTCCTCCATTATCATCCTGCTTGCTCATGGCGAGCGGCAGCACAAAGGCGCGGCGGCGGTCGGCGTGTTTCTCAAACAGTTACTGCTCAATCCCATGATCATCGCCTGCGTCGCCGGACTGCTCATCAACTCGGCCGGCTTCGCCGTTCCACAGATGATCTCGCGCACCTTCGCGGCGCTGGGACAGTCGGCGCTTCCGCTCGCGCTGCTGTGCATCGGCTCCTCCCTGACCTTTGAAAAAACACCCGCGGCGGCATCGCCCGCGCTGATCGCCTCGCTCATCAAAGTATTTGTCCTGCCCGCGATCGGCCTCCTGCTCGGACGCATCTGGGGCGTCTCCGGAACGGAGCTGAAAATTCTGCTCATCTACCTCGCCTGTCCGACGGCCAGCGCGAGCTATGTCCTCGCCGACATGTTCGGCAGCGACGCCCCGCTCGCCGGGCGCATCATCGTCATCAGCACGTTACTTTCCGCCATTTCGCTGAGCCTTGTCGTAGCCATGTGAGGAGGCCGCCCATGATTCCTAAACGACGTTTTGGAAAAACTGAACTGCAAATGCCCGTCCTCACCTGCGGCAGTATGCGCTACCAGCAATCGTGGCAGGACGACGAAGCCGCCCGCGCATCGGTCACGGAAGAGAGCCAGAAAAACGTCGAAGCCTGCGTCCGCTATGCGCTCGACCTCGGCATCAATCACATCGAAACCGCGCGCGGCTATGGCACCTCCGAATACCAGCTCGGCAAAATCCTCCCGCATCTTCCGCGCGACAAAATGATCGTTCAGACCAAGATCGGCCCCAAAGATACTCCGGCCGAATTTCTTGCAGCCTTTGAGCTTTCGATGGCGGCGCTGAAGCTCGACCATGTCGATCTGCTCTCCATCCACGGCATCAACAACGAAGCGACACTCCGGCAGGCGCTCAAAAGCATGCCCGCGCTCCAGCAGTTAAAGAAAGAAGGCCGCATCCGCCACATCGGTTTTTCAACCCACGGCGCGCCGGACATCGTCGTCAAAGCCATCGAAACCGGCCTCTTTGAGTACGTCAATCTTCACTGGTACTTCGTCTATCACCCCGTCAACTGGGCGCCCGTCGAAGCCGCCGCCCGGCGCGACATGGGCATCCTCATCATCAGCCCCAATGACAAAGGCGGCAAACTCTACGAACCGCCGCAAAAACTCACCGACCTCTGCGCGCCGCTCACGCCGATGGCCTTCAACGATCTCTACTGCCTGCGCCAAAAGGCAGTCCACACTCTCTCCATCGGCGTGTTGCGTCCCTCCGACTTCGACGAACACGTCACCACCGTCGGCAATATGGAAGAAAAGTTTCCACTGGTTGGAAAAATTGAAGACAGGATTTTCCAAACATTGGAAAAAGCTCTCGGCGCGGAGTGGCCGCATCGCTGGCACGAAGGGCTTCCGCGCTGGCAGGACACGCCCGGCGGAATCAACATTCCCGAAATCCTGCGCCTCTGGATCTATGCCAAAGGACTCGACATGATCGAGTTCGGCAAAATGCGCTACAACCTGCTCGGACAGGCCGATCACTGGTTCCCCGGCGAAACCGCCGCGAAACTCGACGAAGTGGATCTCGCCGCCGCGCTCAAACACAGTCCCTTCGCCAAAGAAATTCCCGCCATCCTCCGCGAAGCCCACGCTCTGCTCTACGACGCCCCGAAAAAACGCCTCAGCGAGTCGTGATCAGAAATTATACGTCACGAACAGGCGGGCGTCCGTGGCGGTTGTATTGGACTTACCATCCGTTCTGTCCTGATAACCGGCGCCGACTTTGACCGTCACCGACAGGCTGTCGTTGATCGGCTGTTTGACGACAAAGTTGATCTCCTGCCCGTCAAAAGCGTACCGGTTATGATCCTGCCAGGTATAGTCGTAGAGCATGTAGAGCGAGGTCTTGCCGATCTTCGTGGTGGCTTTCAGATAAGCGCTGTCCGATCCGCCGTTAAACGGACCGGAATAGATCAGTAGCGGCGCGCCAAGCGGATGATTCAGCCCGGTGCTGGTTTCATGAAAAAGCATGCTGTCCCCGTGAACACTGAACCAGCCGGGCTCAAACGTGACGCCGCCGACTTTCTGTTCCACCGCGAGGCTGAACATGTCAGAATTGAACGGCGCAATGGAATCGGCCGTCTGTACGGAATCCGCGTGTTGAAAATAGCCCAGTAGAGCAAAGGTATCCGTCAGGGCATACCGTGTCCGTCCGCCGGTGACGTTGGCGATGTCGTGCACATACGCCTCATAGACGGCCACCTCAAGATTGGTGACTCCGGTAAACACCGCTTCACCCCAGGTAATGCCGCGACTGTCACAGCCCTTCCCCTGCGTAAACACCTCGTCAAAGTCGTTGAATTCCCAACCATCTTCATCATCTAGAACGTTGCTGAGACGCCACGCATGCCCGCCGGTGAACGCAAACCCCGGAACGTCTTTCGTGGTCAACTGAACCGCTTCAACCGAACGCGGCTTCTGGCGGATTTCGTCGGAACGGAACAGTTCGCCGTTAAGAACCTGCCGCCCGGCTTTGACGAATGTGTTCGTCAGCCCGAGGCTCTCAAACCGGTATTTCAGCCAGGCTTCGTTTAAAATATTTACGCGTCCGTTCTGCAACCGTATTTTGCCGTTATTACTGTCTTCGCTGGCGTCCACCGGTTCGACATAAATCCAGGTTCCCCCGGCGCTGAACCCGGCCAGTTCCGGCGAGGTATAACCGATCAGCAGACCTGCCGTCGTGGAATAGGCATTCTCTGGACCGGTAGCCGGACTTTCCACGTCGCGGTACATGCTCAGAGTTTGCAGCCGCGCATTCCAGGTGCCATAGCCCAGATCATTAATCGGTGTCAGCAGACTTTCGGCAGACGCTCCGGCGCAAAAAGCCGCCAGCGATACAAACAACAGCGTTTTCTTCATGATGAACTCCCTGCGCCGGATTTGTAAAAGTGCGCATTGTTATCTTTTGTTCAACCCGCCTGCAAACCCTAATCCGGCGAAGTTAAATCATTTTGACAACCGGACGGAGAAAGTGGATTTTCGGCGCCTTCAAATTCAAAAGGAGCGCATCATGACCGAATTCAAAAACGTAACCGTAGTGAAAAAAGCGAATGTCTATTTTGACGGCAAAGTCACCAGCCGCACCGTCCTGTTTGCCGACGGCACCAAAAAAACTCTCGGCATTATGATGCCCGGCGATTATGAATTCGGCACCGAAGCCGCGGAAATCATGGAAATGCTCGGCGGTCAAATGGACGTGCTGCTCCCCGGTTCCAAGGATTGGAAAACTTTCAAGGCGGGCGAATCCTACCAGGTTCCGGCCAACAGCAAATTCAAGCTGAAGGTTCCTGTCGTCGCCGACTACTGCTGCTCTTACCTGAAGTAACGCCCGGTCAGGTGACCGGGCCTACATTTTTTTGTAGGCCGGGTGACCCCACCCGGCGAATTATTGCGCCGGAACAAACTCGAAGCCGGAGAAGGTCAAATCCACCGGCGCGGGGTTACGTTCGTCGCCGAAGCGGATCACCAGCTCTGTGACGTTTTCCAGCCCCGGCGTTCCAGGCATTGGAATGCGGATCGTCTGCTCGGAGTCCGTGACGTCGAAGCGGGTCAAGATTTCGTTTTGAAACACGGTCGGCCCGCCGGTCAGAGTTATTACGGTCTTCAACGGTTTGGCCGAACGGTAGCGGATCAGCAGTGCGCCGTTCGACAGGCTCTTCGCCTTCGGCAGTTTGACGGTGACCGCTCCGTTGCGCACCGCATCAGCGCAAATCCGGAATCCATTGCGCCAGTGCCGCGATTCCAATTGATCGCCGACTGGGCTCCATGAAATCCACCGCGCACCGCCGCTCAGCAAATCAACTGCAACCGACTCGCCGCCCTGAACTTTCGAGAGCGAAGTCACGCCCTGCCACGTCAGGTAGCGCTGCATGTTTTCCTCGGCGGAACCGATGCCGCCGAGAATCAGCGCCAGCGTATGCGCCGTGGTCTGGAACTTGATCACTTCATTTTTGGTCGTGTTATAGCCTTCCCACGGACCGTGATCGGTAAAAAGGCGATTGATGGTTTTCCAATGTTTGGAAAGAAACGCTTCGATCTTGTCCGGCGCAATCGAATAGGCAACACCGAGCGTGTAAAGCGACGGTGCGTCGGTGATGCGGGCCTGGTCGGTCACCGCGACATCCGGTATGCCGATATCGCCGGTGTATTCCACGCCCTTGCCGCTGTACGCCTCGCTCAGGAAGCCGGGCAGTTTATGCCGGGTCGAAAAATCGAGTTCGATCTCCACCGAGTTTTCCAGATTTTCCCGCCAGCCCGGCGCGTCCAGCTCCTGCATAAAAAGCGAAAGCCCCAGCGACTGGAACGACGAGCCGTGCCATGTCGCCAGCGTGTAAACATCCCGCCCGTCCGCCATGCGGTACGGCTTGATCTTAACCCCGCTGTTCCTGATCGCATCCACCGGCAGGTCGAAACGCTGCACCACAAACAAAAGCGGACCGCGGAACTCGTTCACGAAATAATCCATGTGGCCGACAATCCACTTGCCGTTGCTGTCCTCCCAGCCGGTGAAGCGGTCATGCGTCGCGTTCCAGCCGAAAACAAATGATCCCGATTTTTCGTCGTAGAGATAGCGGTAACCTTCCTCCTGCCGCGCGATAAACCGCTCCAGCTTTTCACACAGCGTAACCGCCGCCGGATCATCCTTCAGTGTCGAATGGCGCAGCGCGCCGAAGGCTTTAGCCGCCGAGGCCGTCAGGTTGGCATTGTCGCCGAAAATAATCTGCACCACCCGCGTATCCAGCACCGCCATAATTTGCGCGCAGAGATTGCTCTCGGCGAACGGCGCCAACTCGCCAGTGAAAAATTTGTCGCCGTATTCCCCTTTGCGCGGAATTTTGGCGAACGAGCCGTCCTGCTGCGGAAGAATCCACTTGCGGGCAGTCAGCGCGTTCCAGATTTGGGCCGCCTGCTCTTCGCCGAACGCGTCGACAAACTTCTGTTTCTCCACTTCCTCGCTCAGAGGCCCCATGCGTCCCGTTTTTTCCAATCCCAGGAAGTTGCCGAGCAATCCTTTGGCGCCAACCTTTGGATCGTTTTGATCGGACAGCAGACTCGACGTCATCAGCTCAAGCTGACTCAGCGCCTGCTCGCGTGAAATGTACGGATTGTCCGCATAGCCCGCCGCGATATTGGCCAGCACTTCCAGCCGCTCGCCGATGGCAGTCAGTTGCGTGAATGAACGGAGATAAAGTCCGCGCTCCGAATCCTGATTCCAGCCTTCGACCGGATAACCGGAAACCGGATCGACCAGACCGTGCTCCGGCTTCAGATAACCCATTGCATTGGCCAGCAGTCGCTGCATGTTTTCGTGTTCCGGATTCACCAGCGGAAACTGAAACGTATCTGGCACATCCGGAACCGCCGTCACTTCCGGCGGCGGAACATGTGCACACCCCGCCCCCAGCAAAATTCCCAACCCCATCGCAAAAATTGTTTTTTTCATTTCGCCTTACTCTACCACCTCCCCCGCCGGATTCAGCTCAAATCCGCACGGCCTGTTTTTTGACTGGGAAAGATTTCCTGCGGCTGTTACCGTCCGGTTCTAAAAAAACGGGGGTATGACGAAATGCAGACGAACGCTCCAGCTGCCAGCAACGAAGTTTCAAAAGAATTAAAAGAAGCGCTGCTCATGCTCGGGCGCGGATTGGGAATTATTTCGGCCTACGGACAAACCCATCCGGCGGTCAACCAGATCATCGACCAGATCTTCGTCGCATTTCAGCAGGCGATGCAAAACACACCGTCGATTTCCCTTGGAACATTTAACGGGAAGATGGCCATAAACGACGAGCCGTACACCGGCAAAGACGGGCCGATCCGCGCAATCGAAAAAAAACTGCTCATTCTGAAGATCTCGCATCTCGAGATTAAACAGCATATTCCTCACTTCGAAATCAAACAGCTTCTCCTCGCGCTCTGCGCAACCAAGGAGCAGCAAATGAAAGACGCGCTGGCCAGCGTTGATCTCGAGTATGTAAAAATGTCAGAGGTAAAATATGTCGCCCTGCACGAAGGCGAAGCGAAAGTGGCCAAGGATGCGATATCCGGCGGCTACAAAGAGGGAGAGAAGTACGAGATCTCCGGCAGCAGCATAGAAATGCCGGGTGCCAGCCGCGAGGAAGTGTCGGGTATGCAGATCGCACAATTTGCGTCCTTTTTGAAAGGCAGTTCCAGCGGTGAAGCGGTATCGCCCGAGATAAAAAAACTGCTGGCCGATCCGGCAAAGTTTTCGGACATGATTATGCAGCTGGCAACGATGGGAAGAGCTTCTGCGGGGGAAACCGAAGGCGAAAACGAGAGCGAAAGACTGTCCAAAATTGTGGTCGCCTGTCTGCGGCGAACCCAAGAGGGCCTGAGCAAGGACGCCGACTTTGAGTCTGCTCGAGGTAAAGCCGCGCTGGCCAAGGCCATGCTCCAGATCGAAAAAAGCGTGCTCGACCGGATCAACAAATCCAAGGGCGATGACGCATCGAAACCCGACCGGCACATGCAGGAAAATCTCCGCGAAATGGAACGGAAGCGGCAGATCGATGTGCTGTCCGCCCAAGTCACAGAACAGCAGGAAAAGAAGACCAAGGCGGAAAAGAAACTCATCGCATTTATTAAAAAACACGGGGTGGAAAAAGTTCGTGAATATCTCGCCGAATCCGGCATGTCGTTTCAGGAACAGCAGCGGCTGATTATGGAGAGCGGCGGCACCCTGCCGCCCGGCGGAAAAGAAGACACGCATCTCATCAAAACCGCTCTTGAACAGCTCGATAACCTCATTCAGGCAAAGGACGCCGAACAGGCTCAGGCCGCCGTCGAAGAGGCCCGCCGCGGAATCAACACCTTCAACCTGCAGGTGGGATCGCAGATTGAAAAAATAGAAAGGGAGTTTCAGCAGAGCCTACGGAAAAAGACTCCTGAGGAACGTGTAAAACTGCTGCTGGAAATTTCAAAACTGACGCTTTCGCTGATGCAGCCGCTGACTGTGATTAACGGCTCCGTCGAGGCCGCGATCTCGACAACGAACGATGCGCTCCGCAAAGATCTGCTGGATATGGCCTATGAAAGCGGCCAGAGCATGGACGCCATGACCAAGCGGATGATCGCCTTGGTCGGTTATCCGGAACTGAGCCAGGCGGATGGTCACCTCAACGAATGGAGAGACACGATGTGACGCCGCGCCCCTGTACCCTTGCTCGCTGCATCAGTTTTTCAGCGGGCTCTTGGCGAGGTTGCGGCGGATGCGGTTGATCGTGAGCCCGCCGCGCGGCAGGTTTAAATCCGCAGGCAGAACCACTTTGTTGTTCACCAGCGTTGCGCCGACAACGCTTTCGCAAGCCTGCCGCAGCATCCAGCCCGCCGCGCCGGTGTAGCCGCTCCAGATCATGCGACCCGGATCATGCACGGTGAGATAGTCGGCGCACTGCTGATTGGGCTGTCCGCCGTAGTTTTCAATCTCCGCGCCGTGCGTGTGCGGGATGGCCGAAATTTTGTACCACAGCCGGACGGCGGCATCGCGGTAGTACTGCGCGGTTGCCTGATCGCCCTGCGCGGCGAACTGTTCGGAAAGCAGACGGCAGGCGCGCGTCAGCCACTGAACGCCGTGCGAATACATTCCGTTTTCGCGCACTCCTTCCGGATAGGTGCTGCTGCGTCCCAGATAAGGTTTCGTGTTTTCGCGCAGCGGCGGATAACCGAGGCTGATTGTTTTTTCGCCTTCCAGAATGGAGAGCGCGGTATCGAGCGCGATGCGGCTCCGCTGCGGATTGACGCCCGCAAAGACCGCCCACGCCGCGCCGAGCGCATCGGTTTCCCAGCAGCCCGCACCTGCAACGCCGATTTCTGTGCCGTCGTCGTGGATAGCGCGCAGATAGCGGTCGTTGCGCCAGACTTTTTCGATATTCCTGCTCAATACTCTCAGCTCCTGCTCATAGTATTGGCGCCGTTTTTTCCCGCTGCGCTCCCGAATAACCGGAAGCAGGGTTTTTAAAACATACGTCAGGAAGAACGCCATCCAGACCGATTCGCCGCGCCCTTTACTGCCGATTTCATCGAGCCCGTCATTCCAGTCGCCGGTACCCATCAGCGGCAGTCCGTTGCGCCCCAGCCGCCGGGTCAGCACCAGATCAATCGCCCGCATCACGTGATTGTAAACCGAATCACTGCGCGGTGAGCGCAGCGGGAAAAAGCCCATGCCGTGTTTTCCCTCCGGCAGCGGCGGTAACGGCGTTTCGGCTTTGAGATAGCTGACTTTTTCGTCGAGCAGCGTTTTATCTCCGGTCATACGGACATATTCCCCGACGCCCCAGCCAAGCCAGATCAGATTGTCGCTGGCGTGCGAACGGCTGAGGAATCCGGTGCGTCCGTCCTGCTGGAGGAAAAACCAGTGCGCGGTATCGCCTTCAGGGAACTGCTGCGCGGCGTGCAGAATAAGCTGAGCGCGCGCCAATGCCGGATCAACCCAGATCATGTTAACGGTATCCTGCAACTGGTCGCGAAAACCAAACGCTCCCGACGCCTGATAAAATCCTTTGCGCGCCCAGATGCGCTCGCTGAGCGTCTGGTATTTCATCCACTTCACATAGGCATCAAACTCCGGATCGCCGGTTTCGACTTTCAGCGTGGACTGCAACGCCATCCACCAGTCACGCGTGGACTGCAAACTCTGTTCGGCGTTTTCCAAGGTCTGGAATTTTTCCACGCAGGCTTTAGCCTGACGGCGGGTATCGGCCTCGCCCAGCACGATGGAAATCACTTTTTCACCGCCCGCCGGAATTTCAACGGTCGCCAACAGCGCGGCGACCGGAAGCTCGTCGTCCGCCACCGGAGCGGGCGCGCCGGTTTCAACCATCATGGGATGGGTGAAGGTGCGGCCTGCGCCGAAGAAGCGGTCGCGGCGCGTGGCAAACTGTTCGACCGGCTCGCTCATGGCGGCGAAACAGGAGCCGGTGCGGAAGTGGTTGCGCGGATTTTCAAAAAAGAGCGCGCCGCTGACGGCATCACGTGAGACGAGCAGCGAGCCCGCATATTCGGGGCTGTGCGCCAGCGCGATCTGGAAGTACGACGCAACGCGCAGACGGCGCGGCGCGACGCCGGTATTGCGGATCTTCAAGAGATAAACGCCCGCCGGTTCGTCGAGCGGCACATGCACGGAAAGTTCGGTCTCGAGTCCGCCCTTCTGCATTTTGAATACGGCACTGCCGTCGAGGCTGAAGAAAACATCGTGCGCGGCGGTTCGATCTTTGAGCGGATCGTAGCAAGGCGAAAACCAGTCACCGGTTTTTTCGTCGTAGAGATAAATCGCCTCGGACGGAACTTGATTGCCGGCCAAATCGGCCCAGTCGGGTGTCAGCCGGTTCTGCTGCGCGTTGCCGCTGGCCGACGAATGCAGTCCGTGGTTGGTGACGGCAACGATGTGGCCGAGCGCATTGGCCATTTCGTGGTCGAACGGGCGCGGCGTGAACGGCGTCAGCACACGCAGCGTGTTTCCGTCGTCAGCATACTCGGTGTAATGATCCGGCGTGCCGGGCGGAATTTCGCCGTGGCCGATCTTCAGCGGATGTTCCGCCTGCTTTTGTTCACGAAGCGGCGCAATCGTCTGCGGTCTGAGATGCTTCATGACCATCTGCGCGGCGTTCGCTTTGTGTTCGCACCCGCCGATCAGAATCCGATGGGACAGCCTGCCGTTTGCTGGAACCGGCGCATTGAGCAACAGCGAACCAATCGGGTCAAACGTCGGACAGGGCTCCGAATCGCGGGCCTCACGGAACGTCTGCGTTTCGAGCACCCGCGGCGTCCAGATGTTTCCGGCGCGGCCGATGAAATCGATGCGCCCGGTCAACACACCGGCCGGTGTGTCGGCCGAGGCAAGGATGCCGTAGAGCTTAGTGCTGCGGTGGAACGCCAGCATCGCGTTGAGTTCGGCGTGATACGACATTTCCGGATAGAGCCGGTTGTACTGCGTGTGATTGCGGTCGGCCTCCGGACGGTTCAGCATCCATTCGAGATACGGAACCACTTTCAAATTGCGCGCTTTGCCGCTGAGGTCTTCAAGTTCGACGGTCCACAGCTCCACCGCGTCGTTGCGCGCTGGCAACTTGATGGTGACGGTGACGCGAACCTCATTGGAGACATTGACGGCTTTGATCCGATCGCTATCACCTTCATACGAAGACGGCGTGAAAAGCTCTGCCGGAAAATTACCGAGAACCGGCCACGCTTTATTCGGCGCTCCGTTTTCACCAACCTCGACTACAAATAGAATGCGTCCGGACGGATCGACCTTTTCGAACGCGCAGCGGCTGATGCCGAATCCGTCCGATGTCAGGAACGAGTTGATCTCGCCGCTCTTCTTCAGCTCCACTTCGTATTTATTGTTGATCAGGCCGAAGGTCTGCTCCATCTGCTCTTCATGGCGCTCGCGGTTTTTGCGCCGCAAAGTGAACAGCAACGTCACAATGACTGTCGCCGCGCCAGCGAGGAGGATCAGCGCGACCGGTCCCGGCGCGTCGCCGGTCTGCTTCGCCTGAATGGCGGCGCCGATATTAAAGACCTGCGCCCACTGTTCGCCTTTCGGCAGATAAAATGGAATCAGCAGCGGCGCCCAGGTGGTAAAGCGTTTGACGCCTTCCGGAATAAAGCGGGCGGTCGCTTCCGGACCGACAAAGGTGGCGCAACGCTCGTCGAGCCGGTCAACACCGAGGAATGAAAGATTCACCAGCGTCGCGACTCGCAGCCCCATGTGATCGATCCAGATCAGAATCTGGAACCAGGCGTAGCCGATGATCCAGCTGAACACCGTCAGGCTCCATGCGGTGAAGCCGTTCGCGTCGAGAGTCAGGCTGTTGAATATGGCGAAGAAGGTGCGGATGAGTCCGTCCTGATTGTACCAGGCCGCTTCGGCCATCGGACGCAGGAAGGAGAAAATCAGCGGCGCCATCCAGAGACCCCAGCGCAAAACGTAAACGGTGCCGTCCGCCAGCTCAGTCAAGCCCGCACGGGTCGCAATGCGTTTGATCGAAGAAACGTCGCGATTAAGCAGCGCGGAGAGAAACGCTTTGTTGATCGCAAACAGCGGCGCGGCGATTCCCCAGCCGATCACGCCCATCAGCGCTTCGTTGAAAAGAATCTTCGCGCCGCCGCAGGCCGGTAAAAGTTTGATGTGACCCCAGCGGCTGATCAGCGCGGTGTATTCATTCGGCGCGGTGGTGCGCAACTGCTGACAGCGCGTGACGATCTCAGCCGGATCGAGGCCGAAGCTGTTGTAGAGTTCAAACTTGGTTCCAATGATTGGAAGCTGCGACGCGTCGAGATAGAAGCCGATGCCCGCGCCGATGAACGCGCCCAGTCCGCTTTCGACCAGATAGTAGCGCCAGGATTTTACGCCGCCGATTCCGTACAGGCCGAATAGCAGATCGCGGATAATACTCACTCCGCCGAAAGCCGCCGCGCCCGCCGCAAAGCCGAACCAAATCCGTTGTGATGTCGGCAGGTTGGCAAAATTCATGTGCAGGCCGATAGCGAATGCGAGGCCGAGAATGAGTCCGCGCAGATAGAGCACCGGATCTTTATAGGCACAGGCCGCGCGTCCGAAAAACGACTGACTGCCGTCGAAGGTTTCAATGACGGTTTTGAACAGCGGGAAAACCGCGACACCCGCCAGCGTGAGAAGCATCGCCGGAGCGTCGGTGTAAAAATTTTGTAACCACGCCGTATGAACCAGCGCATAAAACAGTTGAAGCAGTCCCATCAGGACGCCGCTGAAGACCATCCCTTTTTTCATGCCACGAATCGCGTCGTCCTGCGCGACCGTGCCGGACGGTGCGCGGCCATGCATTGCGCCGAGGATCAGACCGGTAAACAGATAAACGATTCCCCAGAGCGGCGCCTGCGAAAACATCGTGGCGAGAACGATGGCAAACGGACGGAGCGGAGCCGGGAACGCCGCGATAGACGCACCTGATCCAAAATCGGCCACATACGGTGCCGCCGTCACCATCACGGAAAGAAGAAACAGCGCGCGGTGAACCTTGCGTGAGGAAAGCAGCCGTTCGCGGTTCATCAGCGAAAACGCGTTGGCGAGCAGTTCGCCGGTGACAAAAATCAGCAGCGCCTGCACCACGAAATTATGGAATGACTGCAAGGCCAGCAGCAGTCCGAACACAAATGGCGTCGCCGCAATCGTCGCGCCGCCGATGACGCCCAGATGTTTCCGCCGCACGGTGAGACGGCGGAGATTGGCGACGTGATAGATCAAGACAAACAGCGCCGCGCCGAATCCGCTGAGCTGGAAAAAACCGGCTAACGAGTCCGGCACCTGCCAAAGAACATGATTGCTGGCGGCAGCGGCCAGCAGTCCGGGAAACAGCGCGCTTTGCAGCGTTTCGCCCGCGAAAACCGGACGTCCCGCCAGCGTGAGTTTTAGCAGGAGACTGATCAGCACCCCGGCGACGGCGACATAAAAACAGATCCAACCGGAATCGAGCGGATTCATTTTGCCGATCGCATAAACGCCCAGCACCGACGAAGCGGTCAGCACCGTGGCAACGCCGAAGCACAGATCACGAGCGAATCCTTGCACGGCGACTTTCATTTTGCGGCGGATCACCAGAACCAGCAAACTCAACAACAGACTGAAGGCCGAGATGCCGCCCAACCGGCCCCAGAGCGTAGCGCGCAACTCCTGCCAAAGCGGAAGTTTGCGGAAAGTCATGTCCAGCCGGATTCGTCCGGTCGCCGGGTTATCGCCGCCGGTACGCTGAATCAGCAGAACTGTTTCATTGAGACTGCCGATTTTTCCCCAGTCGACCAGTTCGCGCGTCGTGTTCCAGCCCGGGCCGAGCCGGACCGGAAAGCGCTGAGTTCCTGTTGAACCTTTGACTTCAACCGCCAACGCCACGTTGGCCAGCTGTCCCTCGGGAATATAGATGCCAAGCTCGACGACATCGATAGAGCCGGCGGCCACGGCGGCGGGATATTCCTTGGCCCAAACCCCGGCGGCGGTCTGGTCGGGAATGGAATAATTAATAATCAGCAGGTCGCGGTTGATCGGCGCTTCTTCAAACTCGCGGGAAATGGATGCCTGCGCCGCGCCGATGTTGAAACTGCCTTGCTGTTTGGCATCGAGAAGGCAAAGCGGTGCCGCCTGCAACCAAGCGGCCTGCAACCCAGCCGCCAGAATAATCCCGTACCGCATGACGCCTTTTACCATGCATAAACCCTGCCCGCTCCGGCTGTTTTATGCAATATCTTCCTTATAGCGCCGGCCGGTCAGAATGAAGTCGTTGAAAATCTGGATGAGGCCCTGGCGGGCGAGCGCGGTGCGGTACAGCTTCGGCGAGTGGTCGGGGCCGAACAGTGTGTAGGCCGTTTCGCGAATGACGCTGTTCACCGGTTCGACCGGCAGATTTTTCAAGACCGAGCTATCGCCTTTCGCCAGCCGGTACGGCACAAAAACATTCAGCTGGATGGCGTTCAGGCGGTCCTGGCCGACCAGTTCCGCCGGTTTTTCTTTTCCGCTCCAGCCGGTGTGTGTTGACCAAAAACATTTTTCCAAACCTTGGAAACGCGACGAGTCTGCGTTCTGAAAAAACCCGGAGGCAATCCACTGGGCTAAAGCGCAAAGCCGCCGGACGGGGTGGTTCAGCGGGCGAAGGCCGGAAAGCGTCCATTCTGTTTTACCGAGCGGCGCGACTTCTTCCCATTTATGCTGTTCGCGCCACCAGCAGTCCCAGAGAGAGCGAAGCTCCTTCTTCGAAGCGTCCGGCCAGCTGGCGGCAGGCTGTTTGGGAAGCAGTCCGGAGAGGCCGAGCAGCACGGCATAAACGGTTTTCCAGTCCGCGCCGTACTGCGCGAGCGCTTGGAGCGGCAGACTTTGCGCCAACTTGCGGAACGGCGCTTTATTGTGTTTGTAGCCGAGTGCGGCGGCGGTCTCTTCGTAGAGCGCCTGCGCTTCGCCGCGCCGCCGCATCAGCCACGCCAGACGCAGGGTTTTCTGCCGGAGACGTTCCTCGCCCGCGCTTTCCAGGCAGGCTGAGCCTGCACCCATATCTTTCCCAGACATCGGAAAATGTCTGGATGCCCGAGGCTCCTGATATGGATAAGCAGTCAGATCGATACTCTCCAGATCGGTGGTACATGTATCGTAATACGATATATGCACCGTTCCGGGCGGGAAAAGTGTTTCCTCCGTTTTCCCGGGGAACCAAGTGATGTGAAAGCGGACGTTGGCGTAGCGCGGATCGCTGTGGTGTCCGTGGTTTTTCCAGTCATTGGAAACAATATGAATTTCGGCGTCGCCCGCGACGCGCCGCTGTTCGCGGCCAACCCGTATAACCGCGCCGAAGAAGTCCGGCCCGGCTTCAAGGTTCCAGCGTCCGGGGCTTTCGACCGTCACCGGCTCGCCGCGCGAAGTTTTGAGATTTTCAGGACGAAGGCGGTCGTCAAACCAGAGCGCATGCAGATGCCGCTCGGTGTATGGGAAATAACGTCCGGCGGTTTCGCGGACTTCGCCGGGAGAAATCATCTGTCGGTAGGTCGCCGCCCTGGGGAAAAACGTTTCCTGAATGGGCGGCGCGGTATACATCCGGTCACTGCCCTGCGTTAGGAAAGTCGAACTCGGTCTCAAAGAGTTTTTTGAATTCCGCGGCGGCGGCGGTTTCGTCAGGGCCCTCTGCTTGCAGGATGATTTGCGTACCCTGCTCGAGGCAGAGCATCATCAGTTCCAGCGCGGAACCGAGCTGGCAGGTTCCGGAGGGCGCGATAACCGTAATGGTTCCGTCATATTTCGCGGCGGCCTGAGTGAGCAAAGCGGTTGGCCGGCAATGAATGCCCGCCTCATTTTTAATCACTGCCTTTACCTCAACCATAATAGGGCGAATCATGCCCGCCGATGGGGTTTTTTCAATCTTATTTCAAAAACACTTCCCGTTCTTTTTCCGAAGACATGAATCTTTGTTGCAGCGATAGCAGATTTCGTTGGCCGACGTTTCGCCGCGGAAAAAGGCATCGAGGTTGGCCAGCGTCGTCTCCGCGATGTTGGTGAGCGCCTCTTTGGTGAAAAAGGCCTGATGCGCTGTGACTAGCACGTTCGGGAAGGTGAACAGCCGCGCCAGCACATCGTCGGTCAGCACTTCACCGGAACGATCCTCGAAGAAATATTCATCCTCTTCCTCATAAACATCCAGTCCGGCAAAACCGATCTTCCCGCTCTTGAGCGAGGCAACCAGATCCTGCGTCTGAATCAGCGCGCCACGGCTGGTGTTGATCAGCATGACGCCGTCTTTCATCTGCGCGAGGCTCGCGGCGTTAATCATGTGTTCGGTTTCGGCGGTCAGCGGACAGTGCAGACTGATGATATCCGACTGCCGGTAAAGTTCCTCAAGCGGAACATATTCCACACCGGCACCGGCGGCCCAATCCGCATTGGGAAAGCGGTCGAACGCCAGCACGCGCATACCGAAACCTTTGAGCAGGCCCGCCAGAATTTGGCCAATGCGTCCGGTGCCGATAATTCCGGCGGTTTTACCGTACAGGTCGAAACCGAGCAGTCCGCCGAGCGCGAAATTGCTGTCGCGGGTGCGGTTGTAGGCTTTGTGCGTTTTGCGGTTCAGCGTCAGGATCAGCGCCACGGCGTGCTCGGCGACGGCGTACGGCGAATAGGCCGGCACGCGGGCGACATGGATTTTTTCATAAACGGCCTTGAGATCGACGTTGTTGTACCCGGCGCAGCGCATCGCGATCATCCGGATGCCGTTGTTGTAAAGGATGTCCACCACCGGCGCGGAAAGATCGTCGTTCACAAACGCGCAGACGGCGTCGTAGCCTGCCGCCAGCGGCGCGGTATCCGCCGACAGCCGGTTGCCGATATATTTGATCTCATAACCGTGCTTTTGGTTTGCCGCATCAAAAAACTCCTGATCGTACGGCTTGGCATCAAAAAAGATTATTTTCTTCATAGCAGCGCTCCGTTCTTCTGATCTGCAAGATATCATTTTTCCAATGGTTGGAAAAACTCTTTCCCGCCTAATTAAGCCCCGCTTGAGCGCTTGCCCGTATAAACCATTCGTGCTTAACTGGCGCCCGATTTTAGAGGGAAAAGACTATGAAATTTGCGCTGAGCTGGCTGAAGGAATATGTGGATTTTGACGACACGGTCGCGGGTCTTGCGGACAAGCTGACGTTTGCCGGACTTGAGGTTGAACATATTGAAACGCTGGGCGGAACCTTTGAAGGCGTGGTCGTCGGCGAAGTGAAGCAGATCGAGCCGCATCCGGACGCCGATAAACTGCGCCTCTGCACCGTCGAGTACGGCGGGAACGAAACCCTGCGCGTCGTCTGCGGCGCGCCGAACGTCGCGGTCGGCGGCAAATATCCGTTCGCCACCGTCGGCACGACGTTGCCGTGCGGCATCACGCTCAAGAAAGCCAAAATCCGCGGCGTCGAATCGCTCGGTATGCTCTGCGCCAAAGACGAACTGGGACTCGGCGAAGACCATTCCGGACTGCTGGTTCTGGATGCGTCGCTAAAACCCGGCACGCCGCTCGCCGCCGTCATGGGCCCGCCGGAAACCGTCTTTGAACTGGAAATCACGCCAAACCGCCCCGACTGCCTTAGTATCATCGGCATCGCCCGCGAAGTCGCCGCCATCTACGGCAAGCCGCTCAAGATGCCGTCCATTGAGCTGAAGGAGTGCGCAGAGCCGGTTGAAAAATCGGTCAGCGTGGAAGTAAAGGATTCCGCGAAGTGTCCGCGCTACACCGCCCGCGTCCTGAAAGATGTGAAGATCGGCCCGTCGCCCGACTGGATGAAGCGCCGCCTCGAAGCGTGCGGCACCCGTTCCATTAATAACGTCGTGGACATCACCAACTATGTCCTGTTCGAAACCGGCCATCCGCTCCACGCCTTCGACTACACGCTGCTCAAGGACGGCAAGATCATCGTTCGCCATGCCGCCAAAGGCGAAAAGTTCGCCACGCTCGACGGCGTGGAACGGCAGCTGACCGACGACATGCTCGTCATCGCCGACGCCGGAAAATCTATCGCGCTCGCCGGTGTCATGGGCGGAGCCAACACCGAAATTAAAGACACCACCTCAACCGTCCTGCTTGAAGCCGCGACGTTCGAACAGTCTGGCATCCGCGCCACCGCCAAAGGACTCAGCCTTTACACCGACAGCTCCTACCGCTTCCAGCGCGGCGTCAACGGCTCCAGCGTCGAATGGGCAAGCCGTCGCGCCGCCGCGCTGATGGCCGAACTGGCCGGAGCCAAAGTCTGCAAAGGTGTGGTCGATGTTTATCCCTCGCCGAAAGCGAAACGGCAGATTACATTCCGCTGGCAGGCCGCTTGCGAACTGATCGGTATGAATGTGCCGGTCGAAGTGATGAAGAAAATTTTCCAGGCATTGGAACTTTCGATTCTCTCCAGTGATGCGGAGAAAGCCGTTCTTGAAATCCCAACCTTCCGCGACGACCTCGAACGCGAAGTGGATATTATTGAAGAAGTCGCCCGTATGCACGGCGTCGACAAGATTCCCGAAAAGCTGCCGGTCGCCGAAACGGTCGCCGGAGTGAATGATAACCGCATCCGCGCGATTACCGCCTGCCGTAAAAATCTGGTCGGCCTCGGCGCGCGTGAAATTATGAACTACACGCTGGTCAGCCATCCGCTGCTCGACCTCTTCGGCAAGGACGACCGCGCCGCCCGCGAAGAACTGCCCCACCCGATCAGCGCCGAACAGTCCGTCCTGCGCACCTCGCTCATTCCGCAGATGATTGAAAGCCTCGGCCGCAATAAATCGCGCCAGATTGATGAAGCCGTCTTCTTTGAGATCGGCCGCACGTTTGCCAAGACCGTACAAACCGAAAAGGTTTGTCTCGGCTTGATGGGTGCCGCCGGCCGCGGCGCGCTCGACAAGCAGCGCGCCATCGGCGAAGAAGAAGTATTCCTCTGGCTCAAAGGTCTGGTTGAAAAACTGCTCGCCGCGCAAAAAATTACCAGCGTGACTTTCCAAACATTGGAAGATGCTCCGGCGTTCGAAGCGGGCCGCGCTGTCTCCGTATGTTCCGGCAAAGAAAAAATCGGTGTCATCGGATTGATCAATTCCGCCGCGCGCAAAGAGTGGCGCCTGAACGATCCGGTCGCCGCCGCCGAGCTGAATCTGGAGCCGCTGATTTCCAATGCCTGGAAACGGAGCGAAGTAAAAGACATTCCGCTCTATCCGGCGGTCGAGCGCGACTTCGCGTTCGTTGTCGATGAAGCCGTTCGTCATGAAGAAATTCTGAAAGCGGTGCAGAGCTCTGCACCCGCCGAACTCGAAAGCGTTAAGCTCTTCGATGTCTTCCGCGGCAAAGCACTGGAGAAAGGCAAAAAGAGCGTCGCCTACAGTTTTGTTTACCGCTCGCCGTCCGGCACACTGACCGACGAGAAGGTCAACGCGTTCCACGACGCCGTCGGCAAAAAAGTTTGCTCCGCTGTCTCCGCCATTATTCGCGAAGGCTGAGCTTGACGATATAAGCCCTCAGCAGTAGTATGTGGACGTGAGGAAGGAACAAAGAAGAACCTCACTTGCTCTTTCAAAATTTAGCCCGCCCGGTCAGGCAATAAGTTTCCGATCCGTTAAACTAATAAATAAAGGGCGCTTAGGACGGTGACGGTGTATTCCACCCTCACTTTAGGGCGCCCACCTTGTAAATAAGGGTTCGGAAATGAGCCTCTCCGGCACGGGCTCTTTCTTTTGCGTTCCTACCGGAACGCGGGTTGATGAGTTGCTACCTATGGGTTAGGGCAATTCACCAACCCATTTTTTGTGTCATCACATCATTCCTCTATTCCAATGTTCCAGTTAACCACTTTTCGTGGTTAACTTTCTCCATGGAACTTTTTGAGGAAAAACCGTCCAGATCGCCGAAAGCTGGCGCGGGCACCGCGCCGCTGGCGGCGAGGATGCGTCCGCGAACGCTCGACGAAATCGCCGGACAGGATCATATCCTCGGTGCAGGCAAGCTGCTACGCCGCGCGATCGAGGCCGACCGCATTTCGAGCGTGATTCTCTACGGCCCGCCCGGGTGCGGAAAAACCTCGCTGGCCGAAGTGATCGCGCTGGTCACCGACCGTCGTTTCGAGCGCACCAGCGGAGTGCTGGCCAATATTGCCATCCTGCGCAAACTGCTCGAACAGGCCGCCGGGTGGAAAAAAATTCATAAGCAGGACACGATTCTTTTTATCGATGAAATCCACCGCTTCAATAAATCGCAGCAGGATGTGCTCCTGCCCTACGTCGAGAGCGGCGACATCATTCTGATCGGCGCGACGACGCATAATCCATTCTTCTTCATCAACACTCCACTCAACTCGCGGTCGCAGATTTTCCAACTCAATCCGCTCAGCGAAGAGGCGATCAAGTCCGTGCTGAAACGCGCGATGGAACATCCGGCGGGACTAAACGGACTGGTCACCGCTGACGAAAACGCGCTGGCGCATCTGGCGACCGTCTGCGAAGGCGACGCGCGGCGCGCGCTGAACGCACTCGAAATCGCCGCGCTGACCACGCCGCCCGGAAAAGACGGCATCGTTCGTCTGACGCGCCGTGAAACGGAAGAATCGGTTCAGAAGAAAGCGGTTTCCTACGACCACGACGAGGATGAGCACTACGACACGATTTCGGCCTTCATCAAAAGTGTGCGCGGCTCCGATCCGAACGCGGCGATCTACTGGCTGGCGAAAATGATTTATGCGGGCGAAGACCCGCGCTTTATCGCGCGGCGGCTGGTGATTCTCGCCTCCGAGGACA
>JBAXDG010000008.1:0-44436 GCA_037141075.1 Kiritimatiellales bacterium | reverse complement strand
AGTCCTGTCCTGTTTTCATCCCGCATCTTATTCTTTCGGGAGAATACGTATCAAATCCCCATATTACACGAAAAAAACACGCGACGGTTGGGCTCGAACCCGGCAGCGAAAATACCGTTATCCAGATATTGGAAAGTCAGGAAACCTGCCTGCCCGACTTCGACAAATCCGCACCGTTTTCGGAGTAACCGGCGAAAAAATCCTACTCTTTCTTTTCAACAATGAATCTCGGATCAAATCTAGCCCCGGTATATTTTTCCTCCTGCAAAAACATCGCCTCATATGTTCGCTGGGTGCCATTAATATCTGTTCCGACAAAAATTTGGTAGTATTCGATTTCAAATTTTACAACACGCTTTACGGCCACAATTTTAACGACCGTTTGTTTGGGCAATTCGCCCAGAATCTCAAAATTTGCGAATTTCTTCCCGATCAACCTGACGTCAATATTTTCTGATGGCTGAATCGTTCCAAGTCCAGGGGTGTCTGCTCCGACCGGAGAAAGATGCAGCACTTTTTTGTCATCCGAAAATCGAAAAATATAACAGTCTCGTTGCAAAACATATTCCTTCCCGATCATACCGGCATATTCGGGATGCTTCGCGACAGAAAAAGTTCCGCACGCCGTTACAAGCATCATCAGAGTGATCAATCCCAACAAAGGCGCAGATAGTAATTTTTTCATCGGATCCCTCTTTCTTTAACAGCGACTTTTGCGTTCTTCCCTTCGAAAAAGCCCAGCAGTTCGTAGTCGCAGTTCGGTTTGACGGTCAGCACAAGAATGGTGTCCACGCTTAGCGCTCCGTAGGATTCCGTTTTGATGCAGGAAACCGCCAGTTTATGCGTTCCCGGCGGTAGCCGGACCGATTCTCCTTTGGAGGCTTTACCGTCCACAGCCAGAATGCGTATCTGCACGCCCTGTTCGTCTTTGCCGACGACAAGACCAGCGTGCACCATGAGCGGCATGACAAGAAGCATGCAGATTAAGCGGGCGGATTTCTTCATGGCTGCGCGCCGAAGTTTTTGAGCATTTGCAGTCCAGCGGCCTGACTTTTTTCGGGGTGGAACTGAACGGCGAAGACGTTGTCTTTCCAGACTGCGGAACAGTATTTCAGTCCGTAGTCGGTTTCGCCCGCGACGATGCTTTTATCTTCCGGCGCGACGTAGAACGAGTGGACAAAATAAAAGTACGCGCCGTCATCGACGCCCGCGAACATCGGACAGTCCGGCGTTTTCTGGTTCACCGCGTTCCAGCCGATCTGCGGTATCTTAAGGTGGCTGAGGCATCCTGCCTCAGCACAGCGGCTGGAAGCCGCTGCCACATTAAAATCGAACCGCTTCACGCTTCCCTTAAATATGCCGAGCCCGGCGACGCCGGGTGTTTCTTCCGAGGTTTGGAAAAGCGCCTGTAGACCGAGGCAAATACCCATGAACGGCTTGCCGCTGGAAATCCATTTTTGAATCGGCGAGACAAAACCATGTTCGGTGAGGTGCGCCATGCAGTCTCCGAACGCCCCTACTCCCGGCAGAATAATGGCGCGGCACGAATCCATCCGCTCCGGCGCGGAGATGATTTCCGCGTCCAGCCCGAGAAATTTACAGGCATTGGAAACGCTTCCCAGATTGCCCATGCCATAATCAATGATGCCGATTTGTTTCATGCGAGATAAAGAATTACACCCCGTCCGATTTCATGTACAGTCCGGAAATTCAGGAGAAGCTACGATGAAGGTTTTATTTATCGGCGGAACCGGCAACATCAGCTCAGCCGTCACCGAGCTGGCGGTTAAGAAAGGGATCGATCTTTGGCACCTTAACCGGGGACATTCCTCGCTCTTTCCCGTGCCCGCCGGCGTGCAGACGATTCGCGCCGATATCCACAATCCGGTCGAAGCCGCCGCCGCGCTCCGGGGACACCAGTGGGACTGCGTGGTGAACTGGATTACCTTCACGCCGGAGCAGGCGCAGACAGATCTCGATCTTTTTCGCGGGAAAACCGGCCAGTATATTTTCATCAGCTCCGCCGCCGTCTATCAGAAGCCGCCGGTCTCGCCGTTCATCACCGAAGAAACCCCGCTCAGCAATCCGTTCTGGCAATATGCACGTAACAAGATCGCCTGCGAAAAACTGTTTCTTGAAGCAAAGGATTTCCCCGCGACCATTGTACGTCCGTCACACACCTATAACACCATGATTCCAATCGGCCCCGGCGCAAGCGATTATTCGATTGTCCACCGCCTTAAGGCTGGCGGGCCCGCCGCGATTCACGGCGACGGCACTTCGCTCTGGACGGTTACTCATTCGAAAGATTTCGCCAAAGGATTTACGGGGTTGCTGGGCCGCGCGGATACCATCGGCGAAGCGTTTCACATCACCTCCGACGAGGTGCTCACCTGGAATCAAATTTACGCGACCATCGCAGAGGTCTTTGAGTGCGCGCCGAACTTTGCGCACATCCCGACCGACTTCTTTGCGAAAATCGATCCGGATGTCAAAGGACCCGGCCTGCTGGGCGACAAAATGCACAGCATGATTTTCGATAACAGCAAAATTAAGCGCTTTGTGCCGGACTTCAAGGCGACGATTCCCTTTCGCGAAGGATTACGAATGACCCGCGAATGGTTTGACGCCGATCCGAAGCGTAAAGAATCCGCGACGGCGGCTTTGAACTTCGAAGCGGCGCTCGACCGGGTTCTCGCCGCATGGCATCGTTGACTTGGATTCCAATCTTTGGAAGACTGGACTGCGAGATTTCCGATCATTGGAAAACTTCAGGCAAGGAGTTTGAAATGTTGTGCAGATGGATTCTTTTTTTTATCGCCGTCCACTTGACCTGCGTCGCCGCGCCGCCCGCCGTCGAGCAGCAGGCTCGCGCGTTGCAAACGGTTCTGCGTCAGGCGGAGGACGACTATTATAATCAGAACCGCTCGATTATGAGCGATGCGGCTTATGATGCGGCGCGGAAGCAGTACGATCAGCTGCTGGCCGATTATCCGGAATTGGCCGCCACCAATCCGGTCGGCGCGCCGGTTGAAGGCTCCGCTCGTCGCGTGGCGCACAGCGCGCCGGTTCTGAGCCTCGATAAAGTTTATTCCGATAAAGAGGTCGGCCGCTTTCTTCAGCAGACCGGAACAAATCTTCTTTATTGCATCGAGCCGAAAATTGACGGTCTGACCGTCATCCTTCGTTACCGCAACGGTCAACTGGTGCAGGCGCTCACTCGTGGCGACGGAAAAACCGGCGTGGATATCACACCCGCCGTGCTTGCCTCCGGCATGGCGCCTTCTGCGCTTACTAACGCCCCGGTTCAACTCGATGTGCGCGGCGAGGCAATGCTTCCCCTGCCCGCTTTTGAAGCGCTGAACCGGCGGCGTGCAGAAAGTGGCCAAGAGCCGCTCAAAAATCCGCGCAACATTGCATCCGGAACGCTTATGTTGGCCGACTACACCGAAATCGCCCGCCGCGGATTGGCGTTTCAATGTTTTGATCTGCTGGCCGCCGATTCCGTTCCGTCCACGCACACCGCCGCGCTGGCGCTGGTGAAAAAAGCTGGGCTGCCCGTCGTAGAAAGCGTTGCCGTTCCATACACTGAAGCGCTTGCGGCCATCGAAGACCTGAACCGGCGACGCGCGACGTTTCGTTTTATAACCGACGGAATTGTGATTAAGGTCGACGACCTTGCGGTTCGCGACCGGCTGGGCGCAACAGCGCATCACCCGCGTAGCGCCATCGCCCGCAAATATGAAGAAACGCCGGTTCAAACCCGTCTCTTGAGTGTCGATTGGTCGCGCGGCGCCACTGGCAAACTGACTCCGGTCGCCCGTTTTGAACCGGTTGAAATTCAGGGCGCCACGGTTCAAAGCGCTACGCTCCATAATCTGGAACATCTGCGTTTGATGGATTTAAAAATCGGCGACTGGATTAATGTGATCCGTTCGGGAGGAACGGTTCCCGAAATTACCGGAATCTGCGCGGAACGGCGCACCGGTCAGGAAACTGTAATCCCGGACCCTGTGGAATAAATGATGAACTCTTCCTACAAATATCTTTTTGGCCCGGTACCGTCGCGGCGGCTCGGACGATCGCTCGGCGTTGATGTGACGCCGTTTAAGACCTGTTCGTTCGACTGTGTTTTCTGTCAGTGCGGTTGCACAACGAAGCTTATTTCGGAGCGCGGCGAATTTGTGCCGTTCGAAGCGGTCTGCGCCGAATTGGCGCGCTGGCTGAAAGAAGATGGCAAGGCGGACTGCATCACTTTCGCTGGCTCAGGCGAACCGACGCTCTATTCCCGCCTCGGCGAGCTGATCGCTTTCATCAAGGTGCGCACGACGATTCCAGTGATTGTGCTTTCAAACGGCACGTTGCTTCACCGGCCTGCTGTGCGCGGCGAGCTTTTGCAGGCCGACATCGTGAAGGTGAGCCTGAGCGCGTGGGACGAAGCCTCATTTCAGAAGGTCAACCGCCCTGCCCTCGGGCTTATGTTTGAAAAATTATTGGCGGGCGAACGTGCGTTCCGGCAAGAATTTTCCGGAGAGCTGTGGTTGGAAGTTTTTCTAATGGAGGGAATCAATGCCGATCCGGAGCAGGTGCGGAAAATCGCCGCGGCTGTCGCCGGAGTCCGTCCTGACAAAATTCATTTGAACACGGCGGTGCGACCTCCGGCGGAGGCTGGCGTGCAGCCGGTCGCTAAAGAAAAGCTGGAGACACTGTGTGGCCTTTTTTCACCGCGTGCCGAGGTGATCGCCACATTCTCTGCAGATGCTGGTGCCGACGGCAAACTCGACATCGGAAAAGTAATTGATTTGATTCGCCGCCACCCGGCCACCGCGGCCCAATTGGCGCAAAGTTTCGGCGTTGCAACGGCGGCAATTCTTCCGCTGCTCGACGACCCGCGCCTGCAAACTGAAGCGCGCGGCGGAGAGACCTATTATAAGTGTCGGTAAAAAGGGCTTGCGCCGCAGGGCGCGTTATGATTAAAAGGCCCGCTCTTTTAGCAAGGATTAGGTAAAAAATGAAAAAAGAAATTCATCCCGAATATACTGATGCAGAAATTTCGTGCGCTTGCGGCCACGTGGTGAAAACCCGTTCGACCGTTAAGAAAATGCACGTCAATCTCTGCTCCGCCTGCCATCCGTTTTTCACCGGAACGGCCAAGATGCTTGATACGGAAGGTCGTGTAGACCGCTTCCGCAAGCGCTACGGCAAGTAACGACCCGCATCTCAGGCCGGACTCTGTTTTTCGGAGCCCGGCCTTTTTGTGTCCCGATATGTTTAATAAGGCCTATCTCGAAAACCTGCGCCGCCGCATCTCCGGGCTCGAAACGGAAATGTCTGCGCCGGGTGTTGCCGCCAACCAGCAGAAAATGCAGGCGCTGATGCACGATTATATGCATCAGAAAAAAATTGCTGCCGCGGCTGAAAACTTCCTGAAACTTCAGGATTCCGCTGCGGAAAGCCGCGCCATGCTTGCAGACGAGTCCACGGACGCCGAGTTGCGCGAAATGGCAGAAGCTGAGCTGACCGACGTAGAGGCCAAGTTGCCTGAGGCGGAAAAGGCGGTGATGATCGCCCTGCTCCCGCCCGATCCTTCCGACTCTAAAAACGTGATCATGGAAATCCGCGCGGGAACCGGCGGTGACGAGGCTGCTCTTTTTGTCGGCGATCTGTACCGGATGTACAACCGCTACGCCGAAAGCCATGGCCTAAAGCTTTCTGTTATGGATGTAAGTCCTTCTGAATCTGGCGGATATAAGGAAATTGTTTTTTCTGTCGAAGGCGAAATGGTTTATAAAAAGCTGAAGTACGAAAGCGGCACCCACCGTGTTCAGCGCGTTCCGGCAACCGAAACTCAGGGGCGCATTCACACCTCCGCCGCCACGGTTGCGGTGCTCGCCGAAGCCGAGGAAGTGGATATCGAGATCAAAAATGAAGATCTAAGAATCGATACCTATCGCTCAAGCGGATCGGGAGGACAACACGTTAACACGACTGATTCGGCTATTCGTATCACGCATATCCCGACGGGCGTGGTTGTGCAGTGTCAGGACGAGCGCTCGCAGCATAAAAACCGGGCCAAGGCGATGCGGGTTCTGCGCTCAAAACTTTACGAGGCGCAACTGCAGCAGATCGAGGCCGAACAGTCTGAGGCCCGACGTTCACAGATCGGATCCGGCGATCGCAGTGAAAAAATCCGCACCTATAACTACCCGCAAAACCGTCTGACTGATCACCGCATTAACCTGACGCTTTACAAACTCGACCGCGTGATGGAAGGCGACTTGGAAGATGTTTTCGATGCACTATACGAGCACGACGTGGGACTAAAAATAAAAACCCATACCGAGAACGCCGCCCAAGGTTGATTTTTAAGAGAACAGACTATTTTTCGCCAAAATCATCTTGTTTTCATCAAAACTGATGTCTTTTTTGATAAAAAATAGCCGGAAAATCAAATTTGCATGCTGCAGGAATCCGGAATAATTTATTTCGGTTATTTTCGTCTTTTTTAATAAAAAAACACTGTTTTCGCTGATTTAAGACCGTTTTTTATTAAAAATTATCGATTATTTGTAAAAAATAGCCAGCCAGACCGTTGGTCCAATTTCACTTGTTTTTTCAACCCGGTGGCGGCATCTGGCCGGAAGTCTAAGATAATCGCCGGGCTTCAAGTCAACCGATGGCTTCTCCTGAAACGCCAGAGTCGCCGATCCTTCCAGCAGCAGGATCCACTCGTTTTCAGACAGGTCGTACCAGGACCCTTCTGGAGAAACCTGACCGAACGAAACGATCCGCTCAACGCGCACGCCTTCTGCCGACAACAGCTCCGTAAAAACTTCTTCTGGCGCAGACTCCGGAATATTTTCGAACAGGTTCATTTTCATTTGCCCTCGAATTTACACCATTAGGCGCGAATAAGAATCCATTTCTTCAGAGTCAATTGGTCAAATTTTTGCGATTCGTTGCCGCTTTCTTTCTTCCGTTTTCGGAGCCGTGCCGTCATCATTCCGCCGTTCCATGAAAAACAAATCCTATGATGTGATCGTGGTCGGCGGCGGACACGCCGGATGTGAAGCGGCGCTGGCCTCCGCACGGCTCGGCGCAAGAACCCTTCTTTTAAGTATAGAAAAGAAGTTTATCGGAAAAATGTCGTGCAATCCGTCGATCGGAGGAATAGCCAAGTCGCACATAACATGTGAGTTAGACGCATTAGGCGGAGAACAGGCGCGTAATACAGATTATACCGGAATCCAGTTCAGAACCCTCAACACCCGCAAAGGTCCGGCCGTTCAGGCCTTCCGCGCCCAATGCGACAAAGACCTCTACCCGGCCCGCATGCAGGCGGTAATCGCTCTACAAAAAAACCTGGATGTCATCGAAGGAGTTGTTGCTTCGATCTGGACCAAAGCTGGTCGGCTTTGTGGAATCGCTCTTGAGTCTGGCGAACAAGTCGCCGGGAAATCGGTTGTGCTGACATCCGGAACCTTTATGCGCGGCCGGGTGATGATCGGCCAAAAAGTCGTTCGTGAGGGCCGCTGGGGTGAACGGTCGGTTGATGATATTTCTGCATCATTAAAGGATTTGGGGTTCGAATTGGGCCGGATGAAGACCGGCACGCCGCCGCGGTTGCATAAAGACAGTATCGATTATTCGAAAATGGCGATTCAGCCCGGCGACGAACCGCCGCCATTTTTTTCGCGTGCGGGAAGGCGGGATCGCCGACAGTTCCACGTGGAACAATCCGCCGACGAGATTCCGACAGTTCCACGTGGAACAGCGTTTCGTCCGTGGCCTCCCGGAACCGACCAGATTCCATGCTGGTTGACCCATACCACCGAGAAAACACACCAAATTATCGCTGATAACCTTGAAAAAAGCTCTTTATACGGCGGACTGGTGGAAGGAACGGGTGTCCGCTATTGTCCGTCTATCGAAGATAAGATCGTCAAATTTCCTCAACGGACATCACATCACATTTTTATTGAGCCCGAAGGGCGTAATAACTTGCGGATCTATCCTAACGGGACTTCAAACAGCCTGCCGGAGGATGTGCAGCTGGAAATGATTCATTCCATTCCGGGGCTTGAAAAAGCGGTGTTTATTCGTCCGGCATATGCCATCGAGTATGATTATGCGCCGCCGACCCAGCTTTCCCATACTCTGGAAACCAAATCGGTTGAAAACCTCTATTTTGCAGGGCAAATCAATGGTACCACCGGCTATGAAGAGGCTGCGGGACAAGGCTTTGTCGCTGGAGTCAACGCCGCCCGCAAGGCTCTGGGCCTTCCGGAGTTTATTCTGGGACGCAATGAGGCCTACATCGGTGTTTTAATCGATGATCTGGTGCTAAAAGGCACCGACGAGCCGTACCGAATGTTTACTTCGCGCGCGGAGCATCGGCTGACGCTTCGACAGGACAACGCCTGGTTCCGTCTACACGGACGCGCCAGAGAGCTGGGCATCGTTTCGGCTGAAGATCTGGCAGAAACGGCACAGATGCAGGAACAGATTGATGCGGAAATCGAGCGTCTGCGGAAAAAGTTCCACGGCGGGGCCTCACTGGCGCAGATTCTCAGTCGCCCTGACAATCATTATGCCGGACTGCCCGGCGACAAGCCGGAGTTGCCTCAGGAGGTTGTCGAACAGGTCGAAGTGCTGATTACATACGAAGGTTATATCAAACGGGAACATGGACGTATTGTGGATTTCCAAACATTGGAAAAACAGCGCATTCCGGCCGATTTTGATTATGACATCATCACGGCGCTGCGGTTTGAATCGCGCGAAAAACTGAAAAAAATCCGGCCAGAAAATCTCGGTCAGGCCTCCCGCATCTCCGGCGTTAATCCAGCCGACATATCGATCCTGTCGGTTTGGCTGAAGGCGGCGCGGAAACCGTGCCTTTAACTTGTCGGGGAAGACTTTTAAGACGGGGGCATTCGCCGCGCAGCTTGGCCGTTACGAATTCCTCGTTATGCCTTCCGCTTCTTTTTCTTTTCCTCGAGATCCGGACGGGAACGGGGGGCGAATTTGAGATCAAGTGGCGCTCCTTCAAGCCCGAAGGCTTTGCGGATCACATGGTCGAGATAGCGTTTATAGGTAGAAGTTGCTCGTAATATGTTGTTTACAAACAGTTTAACTCGAACTGGCTTTACGCCGGCCTGTGTCGCATAATAAATTTTCAGCGGCCGTCCGCTGACGCTGGGCGGCGGATTCTTCTGCACGGCATCTTGCAAAATCCGGTTTAGAACGCCGGTGCTGAGCTTGAGTTGAACCTGATCGGAAATATAATCGATTAGCTCGACGCTACGTCGGATGTTGTAGCCCGATTTGGCGGAGAGAAACAGCAGGGGGGCAAAGTCTAGAAACGGCATTTCTTTGCGCAACGCCGGCTCGTATTTGGTTTGCGTAACATCTTCTTCTTCGGCCAGATCCCACTTATTTATAGCTAAAATACACCCCTTTTTGGCCTCAATGATTTTTGCGGCCAGTTTTTTGTCCTGAAGTTTTGGCCCCTCGGTCGCGTCCATCAGTAGCACAACGACATCGGCGCTTTCGACGCTCTCTTCGGCGCGCAGGTTGCTATAATGCTCAACGGCTCCCGATGTGCGGGTGTGCCGGTTGACGCCAGCGGTGTCGATCAGTATATAGTGCCGCGCATGCGGGCCACTTCCGATGGCGAAAGGGATCTCAATACTGTCGCGCGTGGTGCCTGGGATTTCAGAGACGATCACGCGTTCGCTGTTCAATAACCTGTTGATATAAGAGGATTTACCCGAATTCGGACGTCCGACCACCGCCACGCGTAGCGGGGTGCGTTTTTCTCTCGGCAACGCAGGAGGAAGTTTCGCCAAAGCCGCATTTAAAATAGAATCGATGCCCCGGTTGTGCAGGGCAGAACCCGGGAAAACCGGAAACCCGAGCTTTTCAAACTCAAAAGCCTGTTCATCGCGGGCAGACGTGTCGGCTTTGTTCGCCAGCACAAATACAGGACGGTCTGCGCGATGCAGCAACCGGGCGACCTCCTCGTCCATGGGAACAATGCCCGCGGTGATATCGACGACAAAAAGAATGGCGGCGGCGTCTTCGATGGCGACCGCCACCTGCTTGTTCGTGCTGTCCACGATCACATCGTGTGCCGAGCCGGAGTCCATGGTGGCGAGTCCGCCGGTGTCGATCACGTCAAAATACTGCTCGTTCCATTCGGCCTCGCAAACCACGCGATCGCGGGTCACGCCGCGTTCCTCGTGCACGATCGAGACGCGCCGGCCGACAATCCGGTTAAAAAGGGCCGATTTTCCAATGTTTGGACGGCCGACGATAGCGATAGTTCTGGTTTGGGCGGGTGTACTCATTTCAAAAATCCTCAATGCGGCGCACATTGAACGGGTTGCGGCTTGCAAAAGCAACCCTCTTTGTATAAATCGGTGTTCAGACCGATCATAACAAAGGAGACTTATATGGCTCAGATTACCTTTAAAGGAACCCCGATCAGAACGATTGGCGAACTGCCCGCAAAAGGAAGCTCCGCGACGGACTTCGCGCTCGTTAAGCAGGATCTTTCAGAAACAGTCCTGTCCGATTATAAAGGAAAGCGGCTTGTGCTGAATATTTTTCCGAGCATCGATACCGGCGTCTGCGCCACATCGGTTCGCAAATTCAACGAAAAGGCGGCCGCGCTGAAAAATACTGTGATCCTTTGTGTTTCGATGGATCTGCCGTTCGCCCAGAGCCGGTTTTGCGGAGCCGAAGGCATTAAAAATGTCGTCACCACATCGGCTTTTCGCTCGGCATTTGGCGACCACTACGGCGTAACGATTGCTGAAGGGCCGCTGGCCGGGCTGCTTTCGCGCGCCATCGTCGTCATCAGCGAAAACGGCAAAGTGCTCTACACCGAGCAGGTTCCGGAAATCGCGCAGGAGCCGGACTACGACGCCGCGCTCGCCGCTCTTAAATAAGGAGGCGGACATGAAATCATTTTTGTCGGCGGTAACTGGTTTTTTTGTGGCCGCCGGTTCGGCTGTTGCGGCGGACTCCGTTTATGATTTCACCATGAATACCATCACCGGAACGCCGCAGGCGCTTTCCGCATACAAAGGCCAGGTTCTGCTGATCGTTAACACGGCCAGCAAATGCGGTTTCACCAAACAATACGCGGGGCTTCAGCCGCTATATGAAAAATACAAAGACCGAGGCTTCACTGTGCTGGGCTTTCCGGCCAACAACTTTATGGGGCAGGAGCCCGGCACCAACGAAGAGATCCAGCAGTTCTGCACGACGCGATATAACGTCACCTTTCCAATGTTTGAAAAAATATCCGTGAAAGGCGGCGACATTCATCCGCTTTACGCCTGGCTGACCTCGCACCCCAACGGCGCGGCGGTTTCGTGGAACTTCAATAAGTTTCTGATCGGCCGCGACGGAAATCTCATCGCGCATTTCGGCAGCCGCACGGCGCCAGAGGCAGAAGAATTGACTGCGGCGATTGAAAAGGCGTTGAACCAGTCGGCACCTTGATGGTCTAAACTTTTATGAAGAAGATTCTTTTCTGTCTACTGATCGCCGGAGCCGCTCTGGCAGAGGAGGGTGCTGTGAAAACCGAAAGAGCAACTTTTGCCGCCGGATGCTTCTGGGGCGTTGAATCCGCGTTTCGTCAGGTGAGCGGTGTCATTGATACGCAAGTCGGCTATACCGGAGGAAAAACGGAGGAGCCGACCTACAAAGAAGTCTGCACCGACACCACCGGACACGCCGAGGCGATTGAAATCACCTTTGATCCCGCTAAGGTCTCTTACCAGACGCTGGTCGAGCTGTTCTTCAAGATGCACGACCCAACGCAAGTCAACCGGCAGGGGCCGGACGTCGGGACGCAATATCGTTCGGCCATCTTTTATCACTCGCCCGAACAGAAAGTCGCCGCCGAAGCCGCCAAGGCCGCGCTGGCGAAAAGCGGTAAATATAAAAAGCCGGTCGCCACACAGATTCTGCCCGCCGGGCCGTTCTACCGCGCCGAGGAATATCATCAGCGCTACTTCGAAAAGAACGGCGGCCCCGCCTGTCACATTTTCTGATAAAAATCCTTCCGATATTTGGAATCCCCGGGACATGAACATTTAACGCGGGCGGGGTTGCTTTTTGCGGGGAAACACGTAGATTGTCCGCCCTTATGTCCGAAAAAATTCCAAGAAACGAACAAATCCGCAACGTTGCAATCATCGCGCACGTCGACCACGGCAAAACCACGCTGGTCGATCAGATCATTAAGCAGGCCCACATCCTGCGCGATAACGAAGCGTTTCAAACGTGTCTGCTCGACAGCAACGACCTTGAGCGCGAGCGCGGCATCACCATTCTTTCCAAAAACATCAGCATCGTTTACAACGGCGTGAAGATCAACGTGATCGACACTCCCGGACACAGCGACTTCGGCGGACAGGTCGAGCGCGTGCTCAACCTCGCCGACGGCGTTCTCCTGCTGGTCGACGCCGCCGAAGGCCCGATGCCGCAAACCCGTTTCGTACTCGATAAGGCGCTTGAGCTGAATTTAAAACCGGTTGTGGTTATCAATAAAGTGGATAAGCCGGACGCCCGTTGCGATGAAGTTCACAACATGGTCTTCGATCTTTTTGCCGAACTCGAAGCCAATAACGACCAGCTCGACTTTCCGGTGATCTACGCCAGCGGCCGCGACGGCTGGGCCGTTACCGATCTGAACGATCCGCGCGACTCCATCAAGCCGTTGATGGATGCCATCGTCAAACACATCCCCGGCCCGCCGGTCAAAGAAGGCCCGGTTCAGATGCAGGCGACGACGCTCGACTATAATGACTATGTCGGCCGCATCGGCATCGGCCGCGTCTACCGCGGCTCGCTCGACCTCAAAACGCCCGTTTGCATCATCAAGCGCGACGGCTCTGTGCGGAATGTTCAGCTCAAGGAACTGCAAACTTTCGAAGGTCTCGGCCGTGTCAAAACGCAAAGTATTCCGTGCGGAGACCTTTGCGCTATTTCTGGGATTGTTGACATCGACATCGGCGACACCATCGCGCACATCGAACACCCCGAAGCGCTGCCGCTGATCGCGCTCGACGAACCGACTCTTTCGATGGCCTTTCGCGTCAACGATTCGCCGTTCTTCGGCCAGGACGGGAAATATGTCACCAGTCGTCACATTCGCGACCGGCTGCTCAAAGAAACCGAGCGCGACGTGGCGTTGCGTGTGGAAGAAAGCGGCGGCGATTCTTTCATCGTCAGCGGCCGCGGCGTACTGCATCTTTCGATTCTCATCGAAACCATGCGCCGCGAAGGTTTCGAGCTGACCATCGCTCAGCCGCGCGTGATTTTCCGTACCCATCACGGCATAAAAGAAGAGCCTATTGAAATTCTGACGGTGGACGTGCCGGATGAATACGCCGGCAAAGCCATCGAACTGATTGGCCAGCGCCGCGGCGAAATGATCCGCATGGATCAGCTCGGGCTCCGCAAAAATATGACCTTCCACATTCCCACCCGCGGACTGATCGGCCTGCGCAGCAAAATGATGACCGCCACGGCGGGCGAGGGAATTATTAATCACCGCTTCCTGCACTACGCCCCGTACGCCGGAGAAATCAACCACCGCAATAACGGGGTCTTGATCAGTATGGGGAACGGAAACTCGGTGGCATTTGCCATCGACGCTTTGCAGTTGCGCGGCATCTTTTTCATCGATCCGGGCGAAGAGTGTTACGAAGGAATGATCGTCGGCGAGCATTGCCTCGACAAAGACCTGCTCGTTAACGTGCAGAAGGCCAAGCAGCTCACCAACATGCGCGCCTCAGGCTCCGACCGCGCCATGAAGATTGCGCCAGCGCAAAAACAGAGCCTCGAAGAGGCGCTCGAATACATCAAAGACGATGAGCTGGTTGAAGTGACGCCTCACAGCGTTCGCCTGCGCAAACGCTACCTCACCGACAACGAGCGCAAACGCATGAAGCGCTCCGTTGCCGAAGAAGAATAATTCGCGGCGGGCTTAAACTGAATTCCGCGCCGCCTGCAGAACATCTTTAAGCGGAACATCGTTTGCCGCCGCCAGTTTGCGGCAGTCGTCGTATTCCGGCGTTGCAGAGCAAACTTTACCGTTGATGGAGCTGATTTTCACCCGCACGGATCCCCACGGTGTGGTGACATTTTCTTCGCGGCGTTCGGCCGCGGTGCGCTGCACCGAATAGCGGCGAATACCGATCGTCGTGGTTTCGGTAAAAATGATTTTTTCAATTTCCGCCTGAAGCGCAGCGGGCGCCAGCACGGAGAGCGTCACCGCTGGGCGGTTCTTTTTCATCTGAATCGGTGTCAGCCAGACATCGAGCGCGCCGATTTTAAAAAGCTTCTCCATCACATAATCAAAAATCTGCGGATTGCAGTCGTCGATGTTGCTCTCGAACACCAAAAGTTCTGAAGATTCTGTGCCGCAACGCAGTTGCCCCAGCTCTGCGCGCAGAACGTTCGGGATGTCGAGATCCCAGCCGCCGGCACCGTAAGCCGTTTTTTCAGAAACAAAACCTGCGGGCCGATCGCCGAACCCGTCGCACAGCGTTGCCAGCAACGCGGCGCCGGTCGGAGTGAGCAGTTCTTTTTCAATGTCGCCCTGCGTGTACGGAATGCCGGTCAAAAGCTCTGCCGTCGCGGGCGCGGGAATCGGCATCGCGCCGTGCGCGCATTTGATGATGCCGTAGCCGGTCCGCAGATTTCCGGCGTAAACTTTTTCAATGCCGAGCGCTTCGAGACCGAACACCGTGCCGACGATATCTATGATGGCGTCCACGGCGCCGACTTCGTGAAAATGAATTTTATCCACTGTCGTCCCGTGCACCTTGGCTTCCGCTTCGGCCAGCTTGGTGAAGACGGCGACGCTACGCGCCTTCACCGCGGCACTGAGCTTCGCGGACTCGATGATTTTGGTGATGTCGCCGAGATGACGATGTGCGTGATGTTCATGATGATCCAGCAGCACATCAAAGAATGTCGCCTTGACCCCGCACTTCACAACGGATTCAAATTTCAGCCGGTAGCCGGAAACGGGCAGGGCGCTTACCATCTCGCGCAATGTTTTTTCCGGCAGTCCCGCATCAAGCAGCGCGCCGATAAACATATTGCCGCTGACACCAGAGAAACCGGAGAGGTAGATGGCGGAATGATGGAATGATGGAATAGTGGAATCCTGAGTTCGTGTTGTTTGGCTGTTTTTCATCATTCCAATATTCCTTTATTCCACTATTCCATTTTCCCTATCTCATAGAATTAATCATGCCGGCGAGACGGCCCGCGCCGAAGCCGTTGTCTATATTCACCACGGCGATACCTGCGGCGCAACTGTTCAGCATTCCGAGCAGGGCGGCCAATCCTTCAAAGCTTGCGCCGTAGCCAACGCTCGTTGGTAGCGCAATCACCGGCTTATTCACCAGTCCGCCGACGACGCTGGCCAGCGCGCCTTCCATGCCGGCCGCGACCACGATCACGTTGGCGCTGAGAATTTTTTCTTCCTGTGCGAAAAGGCGGTGAATGCCCGCGACGCCGACATCAAACACGCGCTCGACGCGATGGCCCATCAGCTCCGCCGTCAGCGCGGCTTCTTCGGCGACGGGAATGTCGCTCGTCCCGGCCGTCACCACGAGAATGAACCGGTCGGGATCGGGCTTCAGCGTTTCCTTGCGCACGATGATCAGTCGGGCCTGTTCGTGATATTCCGCTTCCGGCACAAGTTTTTTTACTTCCGCAAACGTTTCGGCGTTTGCCCGCGTCGCCAGAATATTATGTGCGCCCTGATTCATCCGCTCGACAATCTGCGCCACCTGTTCCGCCGTTTTGCCCTGGCAGAAAATCGCCTCCGGCGCGCCGCACCGTTCCGTGCGATGATGGTCGATCTTGGCGAACCCCATTTCTTCAAAAAGTTTTTCTTTCATATCATTTCTCCGCCGCATCCCTTCAAAAATTACCGGATTACGGGATCCCTTTTCTTTTCCGGCACCTTTCAATCTCTGTCCTGCAAATCTTCATAATGATAAGGGCTTAAAACAAATTCGGTTTTTGATTTAAACAAAAGCTCTATGATAGCGTGATTTAAATCAAAACACGGCATGGGGTTGCGATTGTCCGTTCTGACTACTAAAATCAACCTTGATTCAAAAGACGTCAACGTACGGAGCTTCATCACTCCGCAAATAAGCATGTTCAATTTTTCAAAACATTCATCAAAAACCGGTGAAAGGTAATCGTCGACGGAACCTTCTTTTAGAATAAAATTACAAAGAGAGGCATCAACAATCCTTCCGCCCGAATTTTTATCTCCCTTTTCCAGACACCATTCCGGATCCGCCTGAAAACAATCATCCATTTGTTGTTTTTTAAACTCACCCGCCAGATACAAAGATATTTCATATTGCGCCATTTGATCCTTTCGAAAATCTATATGGGTTGATATAACCCCAGTTTGACGGACATTCGGTTTAGAATTCCGAGTTGACCCCTTTTTGTTTCAAGTCCTGATTCAGGCTGCCCATTTTATAGCCGGAGAGATCGAGCGCAACGTGGTGAAAGCCGAGTGTTTTCAATTTCCCCGCAATTAATCGGGCGGTTTCCGGTTCCGCCAGCTTTGGAATCCATTCCGGTTCGACTTCGATGCGCGCCAGCGAGCCGTGGTGCCGTACGCGGAGCTGCCCTTTGCAAAACGGGCGGATAAATTTTTCGGCTTCTTCGACCTGCTTGAGCCGTTCGGGCGTCAACGGCAGTCCATATTCGATGCGCGAGGCGAGGCAGGCGGCGCTCGGCTTTTCCCACGTCGGCAGTTTCCAACGTTTGGAAACTTCGCGGATTTCCGCTTTGGTCAGCCCGGCTTCTTTGAGCGGACTGCGCACAGACGGCAGTTCCGCGACGGCGCGGGTGCCGGGGCGATAGTCGCCGGCATCGTCCACATTGGTGCCTTCGACGATCCACGGATAACCGCGCGCGGCGGCCCATTCGGTGAGCGCCTGAAAACGGATTTTTTTACAGAAGTAACACCGGTCGGCCGTATTCGCTATGAAAGGCGCGTCGGTGAACTCGTCGGTCTCAAGCAGAACGTGCTTCACACCGATCAGTTTTCCGAGTTCGAGCGCATCCTCTTTTTCGTCGTCGGTGAGCGTGGCTGAAACCGCCGTCGCGGCCAAAACGTTTTCCGCGCCGAGCGCGCGGACGGCGGCGGCGGTCAGAAACGTACTGTCGACGCCGCCGGAAAAGGCGACGACGACCTTTCCTAAGGTTTGGAAAATTTCTTCCAGCTTCTGCAGTTTGGTTTCGGTGTTCATAGGTTTACTCACTGACCGGACGACGTAACGCCTTTTTATCGGATTGCCTGTGTTTTCCGTCGAGCATTTTATTTTTGGCCCGGCGGGAGCGGCGGCGTTTCTGACGTCGGATCTTTTCCTGCTCCTGCTGTCGTTGGCTCTGCGCCCCGAGCCGTCGTTCTTCTAACTTATCGCACAGGTCGCGGCGGGCGAAAAAGCGGTTTGATCCCTGCAGGCGGGAAGCCTGGCATTTGATTTCGAGGCCGGAAGGGGCGTGGCGCAACTGTACGCAGGAGGAGGTCTTGTTGATCTTCTGGCCGCCGGAGCCGGAGCCGCGGATAAAGTTTTCCGTCAGCTCCTCCTCGCGGATGCCCAGCGCGGCCATCCGTTCGTACAGCTTTTCCCATTTTTCCTGTGTGATCACAGCGGGGATGTAACCACAAAGGAGGAGAAAGCGGAAAAGAAAAAGTGGAGCGGGTGAACGGATTCGAACCGTCGACAATCACGTTGGCAACGTGATGCTCTACCAACTGAGCTACACCCGCGTCGAAAGGTTGGTCATTATGCTAATTCAAAAACTGGTTGCAAGCCGGAATCCGTGGAATTTTACAATGCGGAGGCTGGCGCAACCGTTTCCACATTTTCGATGCGCAAAGAGGTCCGGCCATTTTCCAAGGGCTTGATAATATCGAGGTCTTTGACCATCCAGAGCTTGTCGAACTCCTTGACGCTGACCACTTTGATCTCTTTGACCAGCGCCCCGTCGGGGGTTTCTTCTTTTGCGCCGAAAACCCGGCCGGTTTCCCGCTCAATCCAAAGAAGTAAGTGATTATTTCCGCGCGGAACAGAGATCACATAGCAGTCGCGCCCCAGTTTTTTATCGGTGTTCACCGTTTCGGCCTGTTGTGTCCAAAGGAAGGAAAAGCTCAGGTCGGCCCACGTTACGCCAAGCCCGGCGATCTCCGCGTTCGGGTCAAAGGCCGGAACGTCTTTGTTGTTCTCCGAATATTGGAAATCCGGCCCGCCGGGCAGCCATTGGATTTCCAAGGCCTGGAAAAGCCCGCTCTTTTCGTCGCGGATGCGGTAGGTCGCGTTCGCCGGATCTGATCCCCAGTTGAGGTCCATTTCAACCGTCAGCTCTTTTTTAACGAACCCGTTGGGCGCACGCTCTTTCAGCGAGCCGTTCATGCGGATCGGTTGCTTCGGAAGCTGGGCGCGGGCAAAAGCGAGGATTTGCTGCGCCGGAGGAAGTTCCTCGGCGCGAAGTGTTGAAGCCAAAAACAGAGTAAAAAGTATGCGACGAATCATGTGGCGGAGTCTATCCAAGCGCCGGAGCCGCCGCCAGTTCCAAACATTGGAAAAATCCGCCGAAAAATTTTCCATATACTGGAAAAATGACTATTGTCTGCGCCATGGCAAAATTCATCATCAACGGCGGCAATATCATCGGCGGAAAATTCTCTCCGCGAGGCAATAAAAACGCGGTGCTCCCCATGCTGGCGGCCTGCACACTGACCGATCAGCCGGTCAAACTTTGTAATGTTCCGGATATCGCCGATGTCCGTGTCATGCTCGAACTGCTGATGTCGCTCGGCGTCTCGGTCGAAAAGTCGGATGGCTGTGTGACGCTGTGCGCCGCCGGACTCAAAGCTACAGAACTCGACGAAGAATACTGCCGCAAAGTGCGCACTTCGATCCTGCTGGCCGGACCGCTGACCGCGCGGCATGGCTCGGCGCTGATTCATTCGCCGGGCGGCGATGTGATCGGCCGCCGTCGCCTCGATACCCACTTTTACGGACTGCGTGCGCTCGGCATCGAAGTCAACGACACCGCTCCTTATCAGTTCAAGCGCAAGAAGCTCGTCGGCGCGGATCTGATTCTCGACGAAGCCAGCGTCACCGCCACGGAAAATATCATGATGGCCGCCGTACTGGCAGAGGGCGAAACCTCTATTTTCAACGCCGCCTGCGAACCGCATGTACAGGATTTGGCAAACCTGCTGGTTAAAATGGGCGCGGACATTGCCGGCATCGGCACCAACCGGATGCACATCCGCGGAGTCAAACTGCTGGCTGGCGCGGAACACACGATTCAGCCCGACTATATTGAAACCGGCAGCTTCCTCACCGCCGCCGCCGTTACCGGCGGCACGCTGGAGATCGACGCGCCAGGCGATATCGTCACGCTCAACGTGCTCGAAAAAGGCTTTGCCAAGCTCGGCGTTAAATGGACGCTCAAAGACGGTGCGCTTTTCCAATCCTTGGAAAAAAACCGGCAGATCGTGCCGGACCTTGGAAACTTCACGCCGAAAATCGAGGACGGCATCTGGCCGGCGTTCCCGTCCGACCTGATGAGCGTGCTGATCGTGCTGGCAACGCAGACGCAGGGACAGATTCTCTTTTTCGAAAAACTCTTCGAGAGCCGCATGTATTTCGTCGACAACCTGATGGCCATGGGCGCGAACATCATCCAGTGCGATCCGCACCGCGTCGTCGTCAGCGGCTTTTCAAAACTGCACGGTGCGCGGCTCAGCAGCCCGGACATCCGCGCCGGAATGGCCATGCTGATCGCCGCCTGCTGCGCCGAAGGCCGCAGCGTCATCGACAACGCGCAAGTCATCGACCGCGGCTACGAAGCGATCGACGAACGCCTCCGCGCCCTCGGCGCTGATATTGAACGGGAAAAATGATCAGCGTCACGCTTCACCGTTCGGGAATCCGCGGCGCGACAGGTGCGTAAGGCGTGCCGCGGATTATTGTTGGGCCTCATTCTCCACCTGACCACTTGATTCCGGTGTTCTCGAATTCGCGCGGCATCTTGTCCTCGGGCAGATTGCCCGCATAGAGAATCACAAAGAACTCCGCGCCATCCAATTCCTGCTTGTCAGCCTCAGACTCGGCTGGCTTGATTCTGTCAAAAGCACTGTCGTGGATTGGGAATGCTTGCCCGTTGGGGAGTTCGACGCACAAGGCCGCGCCGTCCCACCTCGCGGTTCCAGTGAACATGCACCAGTCTGCGAATTGTGTTCCAGCATCGCGTATGGCGACGATGGCGAACTTGGTTCCATGCACGCGTGACATATCAATCATAGTATTTCTCGGCCCAACAGTGTTATTAGCCTTACTTCAGTTTCTTAACGGGTTCGATTCATAACACCGCGAATCTAATGCGGCGTTTTGGGGGAGGCAATCCGGAACTGTTTTGTTTCAGGTAGAGGTGGAACGTGATCGCCGAGCACGGTTTCTCCTTCGGCGGATAAGCGAAGCGCGCCCGGCGGTCGTGCTCCAAATCAAAGTAGAGCAAGCGTCCCGCTTGCTCAAAACGAGCGAGACGCTCGTTCTACATTCGTTTTGACAGTGCCTGCACCTTTGAATTAGAGTGCCTGCATGAAAAAGAAGGCGACCATTCAGTACACGATCCGGCAGGTTCCGGAAGAAGTGGATGCCCGCTTGCGCGAGCTGGCGGTAAAGGAGACGTGCAGCCTGAATTATGTGGTGCTTGATGCGCTTTCCCATGCCGCCGGAGCGAAAGATTCGCCGCTGGTTTTCCATGATTTGGATTCGCTGGCCGGGTCGTGGGTCGAAGATAAAGCGTTTGACCAGGCGATGAGCGCGTTTGAGCAGGTCGATAAGGATCTGTGGAAATGAACGTTCTGCTGGATACCAATTTTTACTCCGCCTTCTGCAAGGGCGACGAACAGGCCGTCCGCGTAATTCAGCAGGCCCGCAAAATTTTTCTCCCCTTCGCGGTGCTGGCCGAACTGCGCGCCGGATTTCTTTGCGGAATAAAAGCCCGGAAGAATGAACGCTCTCTAACGCTCTTTCTGAATTCTGTTCGGGTCGAGGTGCTTTATCCGGACGAAAACACCACACATCAGTTTGCCGCCGTGTTCGCCCAGCTCCGCCTGCTGGGAAAGCCGATTCCAACCAACGATATCTGGATTGCCGCGCTGGCTATTCAGCACGATCTGATTCTCTGCTCGCGGGATAAACATTTTGATCTGCTTCCGCAACTCGCACGCGTTTCGTGATTTCCCATTGGTTGGAAAATCATACCTATTTCGCATGACTTCCGGTTTTTATTACCGCGCCCACCGGACGCGGCTACAGGAAATCGTTCTTACTGTGGGTGCGGACGGTGGCCGCGCCTGTACCGAATCTCGTGCGGTTTTGGGCACCGCCGCGGACGGCTGGGGACAGCCGTCCCTACCTTAATATTCGAAGCGCTTGGGACAGTGGACGAGCATTTGATAGCCGTCTTTGGTGACCAAAATCGTGTCTTCGATGCGGATACCGCCGATGTGCGGATAATACAGACCCGGTTCGATGGTGATGATGTTTCCGGCGCAAAGTTTTTTATGCACCGCCGAAGAGACGCGCGGCGCTTCGTGGATTTCGAGTCCGACACCGTGTCCGGTTCCATGAATAAATCCCTGCGGAATTCCGTTGATCGGTTCTGTTTTGAATCCGCGCCGATCCAGTTCTCCAGCGGCGGCGGCGTGAACATCGTCGGTCCAAGCACCAGCTTTAACCGCTTTAAGCGTCGCGGCGTGCGCAGCTTTTACGGCGTTGTACATTTTCTTCAGTTCAGCGGGTGCTGAGCCGCGGCAGACGGTGCGGGTGAGGTCGCCCCAATAACCGGTTGCGGTCGAGCGCGGAAAAATATCGAGAACGATCGGCTGTGCGGCGCGCAGCGGGCCGCTTCCCCGTTCGTGCGGATCGGCGGAGTGCGGGCCGCAGGCGACAATCGTCTCGGTTGCGACGCAATCGTGGTCGAGCAGGGTGTGGCAAATGGTCGCGCGAACCATTTCGGATGTAAGAATAGTTTTTCCGCTGCGCAGAATTCCGTCTTTGCCGATTTCCGCTGAAGCGATCTGCTTGGTCGCGGCGTTCATGGCGGCAACGGCAGCGCGCTGGGCGTTTTGTACGGCGGAAATCTCGTCAGCGGTTTTGTTTTCGCGCTGCGGGCAGACCGGTTCTTCGGAGATTTTAATTTTGAATCCAGCGCGGCGCAGTTTTTCAGCGAGGCCGAGCGGAAAGTCGGCGTCGACACTGAGTTTTTTTCCGGTGACAGATTTTTTTATCCAGTCCGCCGGACCTTTTTTCCAGGCGGAGCCGATCATTCCCGGATGCAGAACGATGACGCCACGTTTGACGGTTCGGCGCAAGCGGTTGTATTCCATTTCAGAAACGATGAGTGTTCCACGGCGGCCGGTTTGGATAAGCACCGCCGTTTCAGGAGGTTCCGCTCCGCACAAATAACGGATGTTGGCGGCGTTTTTTGCGCTGCTGATAAGTATGTGGACGGATGCTGGTTTTTTCATATTCGTAAAGCTTCTGTTAGAAACGTATTTACAAAAAAAACGTGCAGATTATGAGTTTTTATTTTTCCGAACTTCGAATGCTATGTTGTGTGGCATCTCTTTTTTCAAACTACATCTTGTGTGCGGCGCTTTTTTTTCCACTGCGTCCGGCTTTCCCCTTGTGACACCTATGCGTTGTTTTATAGCTTCACCACGTCGCGAAAGCGCAGGGGAGATTCGCTTGTTAATAACCTGTCGATATCTCCCCTCTAGTTGTTAATGATTTTTTAACTGTGCCGATTTGGGATCATATGCGCAAAGATAAAGATAAGCTTTGGGAAGAGGCCTGCCGCCATCTGAAAGAGACCCTTCCAAAGGATATTTTCGAGAAGTGGATTTCTGTCATCCAGTGCCGCAGCATCGAAGAGAACAAGGTCACCCTTGTGGTGGGGAACGATTTCTACCAATCATGGCTGGAGGAGCATTATCTGCCGCTCATCCGGAAGGCGTTAACCGTTATCTCCGGCTGCGAAATGCAAATCGAGCTGGCGGTGGACTATTCTCTGCTCGGCGAACCGCCGGAAGAAAAGCCGGAGAAGCGCCACTCGATCCTGCCTATAAAAAAACCGGCAGAAACGAACCTTAACAAAAACTACACGTTCGATTCGTTTGTGGTTGGTCCTTCAAATCAGTTTGCGCATGCGGCGGCCATTGCGTCGGCGCAGTCGCCGTCGCGGGCTTACAATCCTCTCTTTGTTCACGGCGGCGTCGGTCTGGGCAAAACCCACCTGATGCAGGCGATCGGCAATTTTATCCATTCGAAGAATTTGCGCGGCCGGGTGTGCTACACCACCTGCGAATCGTTCACCAATGAATATATCGAGGCGCTACAAACCAATGCGCTGGCCAAGTTCCGTAAAAAATACCGGACCGTGGATGCTCTACTGATCGACGATATCCATTTCCTCGCCGGTAAAGAGCGGATGCAGGAGGAATTTTTCCACACCTTCAACGCCATTTTTGAAAATCATAAGCAGATCGTCATGACCTCCGATCGGCCGGCCGGTGAACTGGCGGGGCTGGCGCCGCGCCTTGTCTCGCGCTTCGAGTGGGGTCTGGTGGTTGAGCTGGAAAGTCCGGATGTTGAAACCCGCGTGGCGATTCTGCGTAAAAAATGCGAACAGCTGAATTTGTCAATCGACCAAAGCCTTCTTTTCTACATTGCCGAACGGATTTCCTCGAATATCCGCCGCCTGGAGGGCGCGCTGATCCGTGTGGCCTCGTATGTTTCACTGACGGGGCAGAATGTAGACCGTTCAAAACTGGAATATCTGCTGCGCGACACGCTCGATCAGGAGAAGAAACACTCGATCAGCATCGAAAGTATCCAGAAAACGGTGGCCGAACACTTTGATATTCGTCTGGGCGATCTGGTCGGGCCCAAGCGCCCGCAGAATATCGCTTGGCCGCGGCAGGTTGCCATGTATTTGGCCCGTACGATGACGAATCAGTCCTTCCCGGTGATCGGCGACGCCTTCAGCCGCAACCACGCTACGATCGTGCATGCCTGCCAGCTGGTGGAACATCGTCAAACGGAAGATCTGAAGCTCCGCCAGACGATCTCATTACTTCGCCAGCGCGTCAGTCATGGAGCCCAAAAGGCCGGACAGGCGCTATGAACAACTTTCTCATTATCCTGTGGATAAGCTGGGTACAGAAACAACAACTTAGGTTTATTGGAAATCGAGTGGAGTTGCGCTCGACTTTTTAACAGAGATATTCACAGTGCTAAGTGCGGTAACCGGATGGGGTTGAAAATAAAAATAGGCTGACTGGGCAGTTTATTTACAGTAGTAATAATAAGACGGTTTATATAGATTTATAATCCTATTCATTTCGGAGGGTTGTTGATGAAACTCACAGTTGAAAAAGATGTCCTGCTGGAAGCTCTTCAAAAAGTTCAGTCGATCGTTGGACAGCGAAGTACGCTTCCTATTTTATCTAACGTTCTTTTAAAAGCCGAAGGGGATACGATTTCATTAACCACCACCGACATGGAAGTGTGTGTCAAAACCGCCGCCGTCGCCGAAATCAAAGAAGAGGGTGGAACCACATTACCAGCCCGCCGGTTTTTCAGCATCTGCCGCGAGCTGCCGGGCGGATCGGTTGAAATTGAAGTGGACGCCAAAGATGTAGCAACGATTCGCTGCGGCCCGTCATTTTTTAAACTGGTCGGTCTGCCGGAAGAAGAATTTCCGCCACTGCCGGAGTTCGAAGAAGGTAAGGTTTACACGATTGATCAGGACGTTTTTAAAGACATGCTCCAAAAAGTGGGGTATGCCGCTTCGACAGACGAAACCCGTTATATCCTCAATGGCGCACTGCTCTGTTTCAAAGATGAAAAGCTGACCGTTGTAGCAACAGATGGACGCCGTCTCGCACTGGTCGAACAGGAAGTGGAATTTTCCGAAGATGCCGAGGCTAGTCTGGTTGTTCCCACTAAAACGCTGAACGAACTCATCAAGACGCTCGGTGACGAAGGGGTGCTGCGAATTCGTGTTGCCGAAACACAGATCGCTTTCGATTTTGACAAGATACTCATTATCTCTAAGTTGATCGAAGGCACCTATCCCAATTTTCAGCAGGTGATCCCGTCGCAATGTGAAGAGCGTGTGGTGATCGACCGCGAAACGATCCTGAATGCCGTCCGGCGCGTATCACTGCTCACAGACGATCAGACGGCCTCTGTTCGCCTGACCTTCGGTAAGAACAAGCTGGAGCTGGTCACGAACAGCCCGGAAATCGGCGAAGCGCGCGAAACCATCCCGGTGAAATATGAAGGAAAAGAAATTTCCATCGCGTTTAATCCCGGCTTCCTGATGGCGCCGCTCCGGCATCTGGATTCCGACGAAATCTTTTTCGAGCTGTCGGATGAGTTGAGCCCGGGTGTGATCAAAACCAGCGTTCCGTTCCTGTACGTGCTGATGCCCATCCGGGTTTCGTAAGGGAAAACTGGTTGCCCGACTAGGATTTGAACCTAGACAAGCAGATTCAGAGTCTGCTGTGCTACCATTACACAATCGGGCAATGAAGAGCGGAAATAAGCCAGAGATTTACACTGAGTGCAAGAGGGAATAGATAAAAAGAGATGAGTGAGACCGGACAGAGCCGGGTTATCGGTTTGCTGGGCGTCGGATTTGACAGCAAAGACGGACAGATACGGATCACACAGGCGGACGAATATCGTGTACTCATGGGCTCCGGCGAAACCCACGAAGAGTTGCAGAAAATCTGCCGCCGGATCGACGAATCCATCAAAGCCGCTGGGCGGACTCTTAGCGATTATTCTCCTGAAGAATTCATGGAACTGGTGCAGGAGCTGTACTGAAACTGGTGCCATCATGAAAATACTTTTCCTTACCAACAAACTGCCTCATGCCGAAGTGGCTGGCGGCCACCGAATTATTTATCAGCGCATCCGCCATTTGGCTGCGCGGGGACATCAGGTCGGGCTGTTGACCTTCGTTCAGGACGAAAAAAAAGAAGAACTGGACTCTTTGCGGCCGCTGTTGATCGGGCTGCACACGCTGCCGTACCCCGAACGGAATATTTTTGTCCGCGCCTTTCACGACTATCTTTCATTAAGTCGTCCTGCGGTTTTCTGGAAAAGCTATTCTGCGGAGATGATGAGAGCGGTTGGCGAGGTGGCCGAACAGGGGAAATACGATCTGATCCTCGCTGAATTTTCAGAAATGGGACAATACCTGCACAAAAATCCTTACCTGTCTGCTATACACAAAATCATCTCCTGTCACCGCTGCGTCACCGCCTCGTATGAGAAATACGCCGAGCTGGGAGAAGTCCGGCTGAAGCTCCACCTCAAAAGTATTCCCCAGTTGCGCGGACTTCAAAAATATGAATTCGACATGTATCGCAGCGCCGACCGCATCTTCGTCCTCACGCCGCAGGATCGTTTCACCATGCAGTACTACGCTCAGGATCTCGCCGTTTCAGTTGTACCGTCCGGCATCGACGTCAAATATCTTCAGGAGCATCCTCCCGTGCCGAAAGAGCCGATTGTTCTGCTCACCGGGTTCATGGATGACCCGGCTAATGAAGACGGCGTGGAATGGTTCTATCACCATGTCTGGCCGCAGCTCCGCGAACGCCATCCCGAGGTCAAATTTTATATCGTCGGGGCGAGCCCCAGCCCGAAAATCCGCAGACTGGCAAGCAAAGATAAACGCATCATCGTCACCGGCGCGGTCAAGGACCTACGCCCTTACCGCAACCGCGCACGCGTCTTTGTTTCCCCGGTACGCCTCGGCTCCGGCATGCGCCTGAAAGTTCTGGAAGCCATGGCCGCCGGACTGCCCGTGGTCTCCACTTCACTGGGGATGGCCGGGCTCGACGCGCAAACCGGCGTCAACTGCCTGGTCGCCGACACGCCCGAGCTCTTCACCCGCAGCGTCGAATGGCTGCTCACCGATCGCAACCTGAGCGCCCGCATGTCCCGCAACGCCCGCGAACTTGTGGAGCGCGAATACACGCTCGAAGAGGGGCTACGCCGGTTCGAAAAAACGATCCTGTCTGTAGTAGAAGGGTAGCCCTGCGAATAATTTTCCAGCGGTTGGAAGAATCCGCTCGCTATTTCCCCGTATTTGGAAAGAATGGATCGCATTTTTCCAATGATTGGAAATGGGACAATGGCATTACCGTTTACACAGAAAATTCTGCAGGACTGGGCGGGGTGGAAGTCGTTTCGCGACGGGAAACTGCTGTTCGAACGCGGCCTGGTCGAAAAAGTCGAATATGACCATCCGATGGTCTCCGGCGAGCTGGCCGTCGGCATCCGCGGGATGCGCACGAAATTTGAAATTCTTCCCGACGGTCTGGTCGACAACCACTGTCCGTGCCGCGACAACCAGGAGCGCGGGCTTATCTGTAGTCATCTGGTCGCCCTGGGTCTCGAAGCGATCAAACAGTACAGCGACCCGCAGCGGCAGGAAAAAGAGATCAAAGAAAAAAAACGCGCCGAGCGAATTCGTAATCTCGACGAAGCCAAATACATCACCCGCGTTCCGGCCGGACATCCCAAGGGAACCTCCGCTGTTCTACGGATCGTGCTCGAACAGCACTGGCGCGAACAGGCGCTTGGCGGACGCTTCCCGATGCGCTGCTTCGCCTGTTACAACGGACGGAACATTCCACTCAACGACGTTCCGCCTGATCTTCCGCTTTCATTCACCCCGCGCGACGAAAACCTGCTCTTCGTGCTCGAAGACATCTGCGAAGGACCGGCGCGCGGGCGGCTGGTCGCCGGCGAGTCCGACTTCATCAACCTGCTTCAGCTCTGCGTCAACAAACCGCTCTACGAAGATGGCGAGGAGGCGCCGCTTACGGTTCTTCCCGAAACCACCGGCACGCGACTGCATGTAGAGCTCGACGAAGCGAGCGGCGAACTCAACCTCTCCATGCACACGGAACTGCCGGGACGCAACGGAGCGCCGCTTTTCGTCATCGGCCCGCGCGAAGGCTGGGTCTTTGCGCGCAACACCTTCCGCAAACTGGACGAGCTGCTGCCCGTGCCGCTGCGGAGCATTTACCATCAGCCCACGCGTATTCTGCGCCCCGCCGTGCCGCACTTCCTGAATCAGGAGCTTCCAACCCTTGGAAACCTCATCCATGTGGATACAGTCGTTTCGGCCGACCTCTTCACGCTGGCGCCGGCCGAACCGCGCTTCCGGCTGGTCGTCAGCGGCAGCCGCGCCTCGCTCGCCGCGAAACTCTATGCCGAATACGGCGACACCATTCTCGTTGCCTGCCGCGAAGAAGCCGCGGGCGGATTCGCTATTCCTTCGCCCGAGGACATTCTGGAATACCATGTGCGTAATCCGGAGGCCGAAAAGCAGGCGCTTGAAAAACTAGCGCCGACCGGACTGCGCGGACACCGCGGCGACCTGCTCACTTCCATCGTCGGCCAGCGCGAAGTGTTGAACTTTCTCGGCGGCGCCATTCCGCGTCTGCGCCGCTTCGGCTGGCGCGTCGAATTCGAAGGACGCGTTGCGCCGTTCATGGAGGAAGCGGAATTCACCACGCCGGTCATCCGCATCAACGAAGCGCCCGGCGGCGGATTTTTTGATGTCGGCTACGCCTACGAAAACAGCGTCGGGCAGAGCCTGAGCGAAAGCGAAATCCAGCGCGCGCTGAACATGGGCGAAGCGTTCGTCGAAAAGGACGGGCGCACCATCCTGCTCGACATCGACGCGATTGAAACCGCGCGCGAGGTCTTCAGCGACTGCGCCTTCGGCGCGGGCGGTGCGGCGGGCACCTTCCGCATGAACGATATTTACGCCGCCTACGTTCAATCGTCGCTTCATTCGCTCGACGGCGTGGACGTTGAAGCGTCGCCCGACTGGCTGAACAAAGCGAAACAGCAGAACCGCGATGCGAAAATCGAGCCCGAACCGCTCGGCGAAAAACTCGAAGAGACCCTGCGCTCCTACCAGAAGGACGGCGTCTACTGGCTGCGCTATCTCGAACAAAGCGGCTTCTGCGGAATTCTCGCCGACGAAATGGGGCTGGGAAAAACACTGCAAGCGCTCGTCTGGCTTCAGCTGGAGCGCCGTAACGAAAAAGCGCGCGGCAAGCCGGCGCTCATCGTCTGCCCCACCAGTCTGGTCGATAACTGGGCCGAGGAGGCCGAAAAGTTCACGCCGGGTCTGCGCGTTTTGAAACTGCACGGAACGGACCGCCACGAGCATTGGGAAAAAGTCGGCGAAAGCGATCTGATCATCACCTCCTACGCTTTGCTGCGTCGCGACATTGAAAAATATCTGGAATACGAATTCGCCGTGGCCGTGCTCGACGAAGCGCAGCACATCAAAAACCGTTCCACACAAAATGCCCTCGCCGCCAAAAAAATCCGCGCGCTGCACAAGCTGGTGCTCACCGGCACGCCGATCGAAAACAGCGTCGCCGATCTTTGGTCGATCATGGACTTCCTGATGCCGGGCTATCTCAGCAATCACAAAGCGTTTCGTGAGCACTACGAACTGCCGATCAGCCGCGGCGGGCCCGACGGCGAGCTGGCGCAGATCAAACTGCGCCGCAAACTGCATCCGTTTCTGCTGCGCCGCCTCAAACGCGAAGTGGCCAAAGACCTGCCCGAAAAAATTCAGCGCATCGCGCATAACACGCTCAGCAAAGACCAGTATCTGGTTTACAAAGAGCTGCTCGAAAGCTCGAAACGGAAAATCGCCGACATGGTCGAAGCGCAAGGCTTCAACCGGTCGCGCATGCAGATTTTTAAAACGCTGCTGCGCCTGCGTCAGACCTGCTGCCATCTCGACCTGCTCAAACTGCCGAACCTCAAGAGCGAATTTCCATCCGCCAAAATGGAACTCTTCTTCGAACTGGTCGACGAAGCGCTCGACGCGCGCCACCGCATTCTCGTCTTCAGCCAGTTCACCTCGATGCTCGCCATCCTGCGGCGCGAGCTTGAAGCGCGGGAGCTGAAATACTGCTATCTGGACGGCGCCACGAAAAACCGGCAGGCGATGGTGCGAGAGTTCAACACCGATCGCTCGATTCCCGTCTTTTTAATCAGTCTCAAAGCGGGCGGAAGCGGACTCAACCTGACCGGCGCCGATATGGTCATCCACTACGACCCGTGGTGGAATCCGGCGGTGGAAGATCAGGCGACCGACCGCGCTCACCGCATCGGGCAGAAAAACACCGTCTACAGCGTCAAGCTCATCACCAAGGACACGGTGGAAGAAAAAGTTTTGCAGATGCAGCAACGCAAACAGGGCGTCATCAACGCCACGCTCGAAAAAGAGGGTGCGTTCATGCAGGCGCTCAACTGGAACGACGTGCAGGAACTGCTGTCGTTATAAAAAATGAAAAACAGCAACCCAGTCGAAATGTCGCGGTTGCAGCTGATGTTCCGGGCGTTGCACTACCGCAATTTCCGTCTGTTTTTCATCGGCCAGTGCCTTTCACTGCCCGGCTCCTGGATGCAGATGACGGCTGTGGCGTGGCTGGTCTGGCGGCTGGAGCACAACGCGGTTCTGCTCGGACTGGCTGGGTTCGCGAGCCGGATTCCCGCGTTTTTCATGGCGCCGCTGGCGGGCGTTCTAGTGGATCGCTGGAGCCGCCATCAACTGGTGATACTCACGCAGGTTCTTTCTATGATTCAGGCGCTGGCCCTGGCGGCGCTGATGTTTTCGGGGCACGTCACGGCCTGGCGGGTTATCCTGCTGTCACTTCTTCTAGGGTTCATCGATGCGCTGGCGCTCCCGGCGCGGCAGTCTTTCCTTGTCCAGATGGTGGAGCGCCGGGAAGATCTGGCCGGGGCGATCGCGCTGAATTCATCCATGGTAAACGGCGCCCGCATGCTGGGCCCGATGATCGCGGGAGTGATCATCGCGGCGGTCGGAGAAGGGTTCTGTTTTTTGATTAACGGGCTCACGTTTGTCCCGGGAGTTGTGACGCTCCTGATGATGAAAGTGCCTCCGCATCTGCGCGCCTCGTCGGACAAGGCGATTTTCCATCATCTGAAAGAAGGTTTCGTGTACGCGTTCGGATTTCCGCCGATCCGCGCGCTGCTGTTGCTGGTGGCGCTGGTCAGTCTGACCGGCGCGTCATTCGGCCAGTTGCTGCCGATTTTCGCGGAGCAGATTCTGCACGGCGGAGCGCGCACACAGGGATTGCTGACCTCGGCCGTCGGTCTCGGCGCGATGTCGGGCGCCCTGTTTCTCGCTATGCGCCGCAGCATCCGCGGACTCGACACGCTGATCGCATGGGCGCCGGCGGTTTTCGGCCTCGGCCTGTTTGGCCTCGCGCTTTCCTCTTCGCTCTGGCTGACGCTGGCGGTGATGCCGGTCGTCGGGGCCGGCATGGTTCTGCAAATGGCGGCGACTAACACCCTTCTTCAGATCCTCGTGGACGACGACAAACGGGGCCGCGTGATGAGTTTTTATTCTATGGCGTTTATGGGCACCGTTCCGCTCGGCTGCCTGCTGGCGGGCTCGCTGGTACATCTCATCGGCGCGCCGCTGACCGTCATCGCCGCGGGACTCTGCTGTATCGCCGGCTCGTTGAGCTTCGCCTCAAAACTGAAAGTTCTGCGCAAGATGATTCATCCGATCTACGTTCAGAAAGGCATTATTCCGGAAGTGGCTGCGGGCCTTCAGTCGGCTTCCAGCGTGAATCAGCCCTAGAAGGTTCCGGTGATTGGAATTTCCGCCGCGAATTTTTTCCAAACAGTGGAAGAACGGATCCTGGGGAAGCAGACGGTTGTATCTACGGATTAACCGCTTTTATTTTGAAAAACATGGCCGAATTCGAGCTGGAGAGAAGGGGCACAACCAGATTGGTTCCCGTTCCCATGACAGGCAGACCGTAAGATTGCCAGGAGGCGGTGATAAGATTTGTAGAACTTTCCACCTGGTAGAGCGCATTCGAAACCGAGGGAATGCTCAACTGCTGGTTTTCCGCCGTTATATTTCCGATTTCGGACACAGCTGCACGCGCCGGACTCGCACTGATGGAATAAATGGAGGTGTATGCTCCCTCGCCGGATTGCATGCTTAGCAAAGCCACATATTGCCCTTCGGCCTCTATGATTTTTACACTAATCAGATTCGGTATGGTCGTTGTATCCCATGTGACGCCGAAATCATCGGAGTAAACCAAAGAGCTTTCCCGGCACCCAACCAGCCGGTTCCCGTTGAATTTGGCAGCTCGAAGATCCGGGAAGGGCGACGCCTCCCATCCTTTGCCAGGCGTGTAAATTTGAGATTCGCAGAGAATTTGTCCGGCGTGCGCGGCCGCCGGTTCCGCATTCCCCGGCCCGCCAGCTATTACACGATAATCAACCCCGTTGCTCGTACAAAGTATTTGGCGAGGAAACCCGTTCGTGTAGGCCGTAAAGGAGAAAAACGCATCCTGCTCATCTTGAAACAAGCGTTGCTGTTCATCCGGCCACACCGCAGAAGATAGCGTGCGCGTCCATTGATTGCTTGAAGGGTCGTAAACATAAAAATTAAAATATCCGGGAGCGCCGATCTGTTGCCAGCCGCTGCGATCAATTTCTAAAACAGCACTCAATACAAAAGAGGGGAATGAAGCCAGCCCGGAAGAGGCGCCGCCCCATCCGAAAATACACGGATCGTTCCAGTCAACGCCGTTGGTGGATGTAAGCGAAATGTTTTCATCGCTATACATATTTCCCATGGCTCCGATATGCGTAAGCCTGTGAAGCACTATGAAAAATTTATGATCAATAGCTGTAATATCCCGCGAATCAATAGAAACGGAACTTTCCGGATCCCCTATGTCATAAAGCGAAGGCGGGAATGATAGATTAGTGTGAACGGACCAGGTTTGGAGGTCGGTGCTTGTCGCTGAAGCGGAAAGCCCCTGCAAACAAAGGTAACTGGTTCCGTTGAAAACAATGTCGTCAAACTGATTTTCCGGGAAGGTGTACATGTGCTGCCAGGCCGAAGCCGAACAGGCCAGTAGAAGAGCCAATCCTGTGATGACAATTTTTTTCATCGGTTCCGGTGCCCCCTTTCAATGCTTTCCGGCCTCTGGCGGCTACTGCCCGCAGCATTTTTTGTATTTTTTGCCGCTGCCGCATGTGCAGGGATCGTTGCGGCCGATTTCGGGACCGATCCGGCGGATCGGCTGTTGCGGTGCCTGTTCGGCGCCGGGCGGCGCGCCGTGGCCGGGTTGCGAAGCGGACTGTCTTGCGAGAGCCATGGCTGAGGCTTGATCCTGCTGCGCACGGTTGCTCACCATCATTTTGTTGAGCGACTGCCAGAAGCTCTGCAGCGCCTCCATCGAGGAGCCGGTGCGGAAGATGTTCTGCGAAATTTCATTTTTAATGACATCCATCAGGTCGCCGAAGAGGTTGAACGCTTCGCGCTTGTACTCAACCAGCGGATCGCGCTGGCCGTAGGCGCGCAGGCCGATGCCCTCGCGCAGGCTGTCCATGTTGCGCAGATATTCCTGCCAGTGTTCGTCCACCGACTGCAGGATGATCATTTGCTCAAGGCCTTTGACCCGTTCCGGGGTTTCATGCGTCACCTTCAGCTCATAGGCTTCCTTGACGCGCCCGAAGAGCAGTTCAACCCGCGCTTCCGGTTCTTCCGGAATATCTTCGGCGCGCAGGCCGACGGGGAAGGTCATGTTGGCCCAGGCCAGAAATTCCTCGGCGGGCGCCTCGGCGTTTTGCTCGATGATGTCGGTGATGATGTCGTAAAGCTGTTCGCGCGGATCCTGACTGCGCAGAACGGTCTGGCGGAAGCCGTAGATCACTTCGCGCTGCTGGTTCATCACGTCGTCGTACTTCAAGGTGTTCTTGCGGATACCGAAATTCATCTGCTCGACGCGCTCCTGCGCTTTCTCGATGGATTTATTCAGCCACGGATGCTCGAGCACCTCGCCTTCTTCGATGCCGAGTTTTTCCATGATGCTCGCGATGCGGTCGGAGCCGAACAGGCGCATCAGGTCGTCTTCGAGCGAAACGTAGAAACGCGAGAGGCCCGGGTCGCCCTGGCGCGCGCAGCGTCCGCGCAACTGGCGGTCGATGCGGCGCGACTCGTGGCGTTCAGAGCCGATCACATAAAGCCCGCACGGTTTTTCCATCAGCAGTTTTTTCAGCGGCTCGCTTTCGCCTTCCGGCGCGGTGCTGAGCGAAAGGGACTTGTCCATAATCTGATCGCGGCTCAGCCAGACCACATCTTTGCCGAGCTTGATGTCGGTACCGCGGCCCGCCATGTTGGTGGCGATGGTGATCGCGCCGGGCTGACCGGCCAGCGAGACAATCTCCGCTTCACGCGCGTGGTTTTTGGCGTTGAGCACATTATGCGGAATGCCCTGACGGTCGAGCATACGGCTGATCACCTCGGAGGTTTCGACCGTCGCCGTGCCGACCAGCACCGGCTGTTTCTTTTTGTGGCAGTCTTTGATCTGCTCGATCACCGCGGTGTACTTCTCGCGTTTGGTTTTATAAATCTGGTCGTTGATGTCCACGCGGCGGATCGGCCGGTTGGTGGGAATCACCACCACATCGAGCTTATAGATTTCGTGGAACTCGCTCGCTTCGGTTTCGGCGGTGCCGGTCATGCCGGAGAGTTTATCGTACATGCGGAAATAATTCTGAATCGTGATCGTCGCCAGCGTCTGCGTCTCGCGCTCGATCTTCACGCCTTCCTTGGCCTCGACGGCCTGGTGGAGACCGTCGCTCCAGCGGCGGCCCGACATCAGGCGGCCGGTGAACGTATCGACGATAATCACCTGATTGTCCTGCACCACATACTCGACATCTTTTTCGTAGATGCAGTAAGCGCGGATCAGCTGGTTCACGGCGTGGATGCGTTCGCTGCGGGTCGCAAATTCGTCCTGCAGTTTCTGGCGCATCACCAGTTTTTCCTGCGGGGCAAGACCGACGCGGCCTTCGAGTTCAGACAGCGCGGTCGCCAGATCGGGCATCAGGAACGATTCCGGATCTTCGGGGTTCAGCGTTTCGCAACCCTTATCCGACAGACTGGCGTCGTGGCCTTTTTCGTCCACCGCGAAAAACATTTCTTCGCGGAGGGCGCGCGCCTCCTGCTTGTAGGCGTCGGTGATCATCATGTTGTTCACCTGCTCCAGCAGACGGCGGGTCGCCGGCTCTTCGATCATCTTGGCCAGCTGCTTATTCTTCGGCATGCCCTGATTCACCTGATAAAGCTTCCGCTGGGCTTCATCGGTTTCGCCTTTTTCGAGCAGCTTCTCCGCCTCACCGATCATCTTCGAACAGAGCTCCTGCTGACGGCGGACCAGCCGCTGCACGGTGCCGTTCAGCGCGCGGTACTGTTCGTCCGCCGAATAGGGAGCGGGGCCGGAAATAATCAGCGGCGTGCGGGCTTCGTCGATCAGGATCGAGTCAATTTCGTCGATGATGGCGTAGGCGTGGCCGCGTTGCTGCACCATATCCTCAGGGCGCATCGCCATGTTGTCGCGCAGATAGTCGAAGCCGAACTCGCTGTTCGTGCCGTAGGTGATATCGCAGTCATACTGCTCGCGGCGCTCCGGCGGCGGCATCTGACCTTTCAGACAGCCGACGACCAGACCGAGGTATTGATAGACATAGCCCATCCAGGTCGAGTCGCGCTCGGCCAGAAAGTCGTTGGTCGTCACCACATGAACGCCGCGGCCCGCCAGCGCGTTCAGATAAACCGGCATCGTCGCCACCAGCGTTTTACCTTCACCGGTCGCCATTTCCGCGATGCGGCCCTGATGGAGCGAAATGCCGCCGATCAACTGAACATCGAACGGCACCATGTCCCATCCCAGATCGTGACCGCAGACGTGAACGGTGGTTCCGCACAGGCGGCGGCAGGCGTTCTTCACCGTCGCGAAGGCTTCGGGAAGAATGTCGTCCAGCGTCGCGCCCTGCGCGAGGCGCGCCTTGAACTCAGCGGTCTTGGCTTTGAGCTGGTCGTCCGGGAGTTTTTGAAACTCAATCTCCAGCGCGTTGATTTGCTGAACCAGCGGCAGCATCTTCTTAATGTCGCGCTCGTTCTTGGATCCGAAAATTTTCTTCAAAACAGCATTGATCATGATTTCTCCTGAAAAGGGGAACAAGTTACCCGCAGACCGCGCAGATTACACGGAAAAAAGAGATTCGAACCGCAAACGGGTAAAGAGGCGTAAAAGCTTCCGGACTTTGGAACAGACTGGACGGGCGGGGGAAGCTCCTGAATTTATGCGACGACGTCGGAAGATTCGAGCGCGCGCCGCACCGTCTGAAACAAAACAGGGTTCCTGAAAGGCTTGGGGAGGTAGGCAAAGGCCCCGGCTCTCTCCGCCTCGCCGAAGGAATAATGCGTTTCGTAGGCGGTGAGCAGGATGACCTTCATTTTGGCATAGGACTCTTTCGCTTTGCGCAACAGCTCCAACCCGTTAATGGGCTCCATGTTGATATCTGAGATCATTAGATCGAACGGTTCGGTCTGAAGAATCCGGAGCGCCTCTTCGCCATTTGTGGCCGAGGTGACTTCATATCCCCGGTCAACCAGAAGCGTAGAGAGCATCAGCAGAAAGGACGGCGCGTCGTCTACAATCAGAATTCGCGGCATAGTCTAACCCCCTTACTTTTCAGTATGTGTCACTATGGCCTGCCGGAGCTGACCTGCAAAGAGAAGAGCGCTCCTGCAACCACCGAACCTGTGGTATTTCTATACCCCTTCGCCCGTGCATACAACCCGTAAGCGGGACAAAAGTTAAGACGGCGGAGCGGCCAGACTGTTGACAAAGCGCCGAGGGGTTTGATTTTCAGAGACACAATGAAATTCAGGTCGCTGATCTTTTGGAGTGCGCTGGCTCGACAGCGCTTTCACTTCCAAGGAGTTAAAGAAAAAGCGGCGTCAAGCCGCCGCACTCCATACATGCACAGGTTCGACTCGGTATTCTTGAATATTTTTCCGCGTGAGGGTTTCTCAACAATCTGCCAGCGGAGCGGCGGCTCCGGAATTGCGGTTTATGCTGTGGCGACGGAAGGCTCGAGCGCGCGCCGAACCGTCTCAAACAGCATGGCATTCTTGAAGGGCTTGGTGATGTAGGCGAAGGCCCCGAGCCTCTCGGTCTCGTCCGCGCTATAAAGCGTCTCATAGGCCGTGACCATGATGACCGGCATATCCGCATAGGAGGTTTTGACTGCGCGGAGTAGCTCCAGCCCGTTAACGGGCTCCATATTCATATCCGAGAGCAGCAGATCGAACGAGGCGGTCTCAAGGATTTTGAGAGCCTCTGCGCCGTGTTTGGCTGTGGCGACTTCATAACCCTCTCCGGCTAGAAGCTTAGAGAGCAGCAGCAGAAAAATCGGCGCGTCATCTACGATCAGAATGCGAGGCATAGCCTAACCCTTCATGTTTTAATCCGCGCCGGTAATGGACAGCGGGAGCCGCCCCGGAAGTTATACTTACATGTAATACGCAAGCCCGCGGTGCACCGTCTCGAGCAGCTTAGCGTTCTTGAAGGGCTTGACGATATAAGCGAAGGCCCCGTTTTCCGCGGCCTGTTCGGCGGTAAACATCGTCTCGTAGGCCGTGAGCAGGATGACGCCCATCTCCGGATAGGCTTTTCTGGTTTTGCGCAACAGCTCGGCTCCGTTAACGGGCCGCATGTTGAGATCTGAAATCATCAGATCGAACCGTTCGGTTTTCAAGAGCTGGACGGCCTCTTCGCCGTGTTTAGCTGTGGCGACTTCATAGCCCTCTTCGGTCAAAAGCTTAGAGAGCATGATCAGAATGGGCGGGGCGTCGTCTACAATCAGAATGCGCGGCATAGTCTTAACTCCAAATTACCTTTCAATACGTGTCGTCCGGGCTTGCGGGTATCGTTTCTGCACAGAGAAGCTCTCCGGAACCCGCCAAACCAGCAATACGCCTACACTACTTCGGTTGTGTTTTCAACCCTTGATTCGGACGGAGCCGCCCCGAAGGTTATTTTTTTTCAGCGGTGCCGTATTTTTCAAGCCCTTGCCGCACCGTCTCGAGCAGCTTGGCGCTCTTGAAGGGCTTGACAATGTACGCGAAGGCGCCGTTTTCCGTAGCCTGATCAGAGGTAAACATCGACTCGTAGGCCGTGAGCATGATCACGCCCATCTCCGGATAGGATTTCCGGGTCTTGCGCAACAGCTCCACCCCGTTAACGGGCCGCATGTTGATATCCGAGATCATCAAATCGAACGACTCGGTCTGCAGAAGCTTGACGGCCTCTGCGCCGTTTTTGGCCTCGCCAACCTCATAGCCCTCGCCAGTCAAAAGCTTGGAGAGCAACATCAGAATGGGCGGTGCGTCATCTACAATCAGAATACGTGGCATAATTTAAAAACCTTCTCACTTAAATACAGTCGTTACATCTTGCGGGGATCGTCTCTGCCTCGAGAAAATGAACCCCGCAACCATCCAAGCTATACCACCTTTTCCGGTTCTTCAACCCCTCAGCCGGATAAATTTTCAGGCGGGTGCCGGATCGCCGCCTCAGATTGTTGAAAAATCCTTACGCGTAAAAATATTCAAGAAGATCGAGTCGAACCTGTGCATGTATGGAGTGCGGCGGCTTGACGCCGCTTTTTCTTTAGCTCCTTGGAAGTGAAAGCGCTGTCGAGCCAGCGCACTCCAAAAAAACAGCGCCCTGAATTTCATTGTTTCTCTGAAAAGCAAACCCATCGGAACTTCATCAACACTCTCAGGCGGCTTTCGCCGCCTTGCGGCCCCACTTCAGCGCGGCGGAAAGCAGCGGAAGCTCCTGAGCAAGACGGGCGCGGACGGCGCCGGATGCTTTACGGCAGAGTTCCAGCGCGCGGAGCGCATCGGCGCCCATCTCCCGATGACCGAACAGCTCCTTCTCGCGTTCGGCGAAATCAAGACCGGGCTGCACGCCGGACCTGCGCTCCAAATCGTAGCCGCTCAACAGCAGACGGTTCGGGCCGTGCTTCATCGTGCAGAGATTTTCGAACCACTCCGGAACCGGATCGAGCGAATCAACCTTCAGCAGTTCGAGCAAACGCTTCTCGGCGGTCAGCAGCGTGAGGCTCTCTTTGGCCGGCACTGAACAGGCATCGAGAAACACCAGCTTCTTCATCAGCGCGGCGTAACCGGCGGAATACTCCTTGCACGAAGGCAGAGCAAACTTCTGCTGCAGATTCATGATAAACGGCACCGGTCTCCCGGCGACTTCAGCGAGTTCTTTCAGTTTCATATCTTTTCCCCAATATAAGGTGTCAACGAAACGCGTATTTAGTTCTACAGAAGGCAACAAAGGGTAACGGAGGTTGTAAAACCCAATAAATGGACATCTTCCCTCTCCTCTCACCCTTAGTCTTCCTTCGTTTCCTTCTGTTAAAAATATCGATCCGGTTAATTGCGTATAACCAATTTGTCCTGCGTCTCAACCAAAGCAAACGCAGGCGGAACAGAGAAGAACCAACCGGCGGTTAGTTCGCGGTTTCTACCGGCGGGAGCCCTGTGCACAACCGGCTACAAGATGCAGACTTCCAGACATTGGAAGGGAGCGTTCTCGCAGAGATGCGGAGGGCGCAGAGGATTTCCAAAATTTGGAACGACCGATTAGTGAAATGGCAGAATGGTCCGGCAGTCGGGATAGCGGGAGCAACCCCAGAACTGATTTCCGGCGTTAGCGCCTTTTTTAGCGGTTCGCAAAACCATCGCGGCTCCGCATTTCGGGCAAGGATTTTTGACAAAATCATGGCCGACAAAATCATTTTTGGAGGGTGCGGCCTCGATAGCGATGATTTGGGAGGGTTCCGCTCCGTCGGAACCGGCGGCGACAGAGCGCCGCCCTCCGGTCGAATGGCGATCCTTGAGCTGCCAGATATGCTGGCGGTTGGTTTTGAACCCGCGCTCAAGGCGGCCGGATTCAATTTTCTGAATCATGTCGGCAACTTCGGCCTCGGAGAAAACCGGAGTCTGGAACGATTGGACGTAGTTGACGTAGCGGCCATCAAGAAAAACGCCGCTCGGGATTTCGGTTTTAAATTTTGCATCGCCCATAAAGCAGACCACGCCGATGATTTTGTCTTTCGGGAGTTCGAGCAGTTCGGACAGCGCGCAAATGTGGGCGTAGTTCTGGCGAAGAGGATTCTGAAAGCGGTGTTTCTGTTTAAAATTCACCTGCGTCCATTTGGCATCTTTGGCATCGGCGAAAATCCAGCCCTTAAAATTTTTGGTCTCGATCACGAACAGGCCGAACTTTGAAACGATCACATGGTCGATCTGCGTTGTGCCGGTTTTTGACGGAACCGTCACATCCTTGATCAGGTGGTAAACATTCGGATCGAGCCGGAGCTTCGCCGCCAGATTTGTTACGCCTTCGCCGATTCGACCTTTAATCAATGGCGCGAACATCTTTATCAATGGCGGAATCGCTGGGATCAGCAGCATCCACCAATATTTCGACAGGAGTTGTGCAAAAAGGTCAGGAACCACCGTTTCAGCAGCCATGTTTATTCTCCGGATTTTGCGGAGCATGCCCGTCTTTCCGATGTTTGGAAAGGAATCTTCCAATCATTGGAACCCTCCACGCAACTTGACTCATCGTCCGTGGACAAAACTGAAAATGAGACCGATAGTCTGTAGAAAATCAGCCGTGAATCCGGGAGAGTACAGACATGAAAAAAGGCATGAACAAACCAAAAGTGGAATTGAACAAGCAGGAGTGGGGGCAGGTTCTTGACGGGCTGGCTTGTCGAGTGGCGTTGTACGAAGAAACCGTTGGCTATTACAAATACGGAGCTTCGTATGGCCACATTGCGGAGGTAAATGGCGTCGAGGAAGCGCAAGCGATCTTGAGGTATTACCGCAGAATTATTCGGAACATCAAAAAGCAGTTGGGCGAAGGCGGCTACATCGAAACAACCGAGGATTTGCACCGGAACGTTTCGTAATGAAAAAAGACACGGCAACCGACCAAGACAACCAGCGGCAATTTGCGAGATTGATCCACGAACGGAATCTTTTATTGCAGACCGTGCTAAACATCAGGAAAGTGGCTCGCAGAAGTCCGGATGAGCATATGTTTTTTGTGGGGGCTTGCGACGAGGCGCTGGCATGTATAGCAGACAAGAAGCGCGGGACGGCTGGATAAAAAAAGAAAAAATTTAGGGAAGAGTTTTTTGGCGTGTGGTAGCCTGCGTCTATGAATTTAAGGGCTCAGTATTCATTGTACATGCATGAGCAGAACGTTGAAGGAAGCGGGAAAGCAACCTCGTGTGTCCGCGCAATGGATTTGCTGGGGCCAATTTTGGCTAAGAGCAACAGCGAATTTTCGGACTGTGCCGCCATCTGGAGCATTACGTCGACGGGACGTGTCGCGTCCCTTCATAAGTATATCCTCGAACAACAAAAACTGGCCGAAAAGGGCATATTTAGAGGGAAAGAGCCCATTAGTTACTGGCGAGACGGATGGTGTTCTGCCGCACTGAAAAACTACAAAGAGTTTTTGATTCTCCGCCAATACAAGGACGGCCTCTGGCAGCTTTACAATGAGCCGAAGATCGATCCCGCCGAACTCGGAAAGCGACTGGCCAGAAAGAAAATCCCGTCCATCGAAGAGCTGGCTCCCGAGCACGACATGGATTTTTCAACCAAGGAAGGTAAGGAAGTGCTTCGGCAAACGAAGGCGCGTGTAAATCAGGACTTCTTCCGGGATATGATCCTTTTCGATTACGGAGCGCAATGCTGTGTGACCGGATTGAATATCCCCGGCGTGTTGCGGGCGAGCCATATCGTTGCGTGGAAGGACGACAAAGGCAACCGGCTCAATCCTGCGAATGGACTTTGTCTTTCCGCAACGTATGATGCCGCCTTTGATCGGCACCTGATTTCGTTCGATGAAAAATACCGAATGATTTTCAGTCCGAAGTTGAAGGAGTATTACACCAACGAAGCATTCAAAACACAGTTTCTGGGTTTCAAAGGAAAGCGGATTTCATTTCCGATGCGCTTTCGGCCTGACCAAGCTTTCCTCGAAAAGCACCGGAAGAAGCTTTCTGCCTAATTTCTCTAATTATAATCCGGCGCGGTGGAGCATCGAGCGGACAAGCACTTCCGGCCGGGTGTCTTTTCCTTTTATCCGGCCCATATTCCATGAGCGCATCTCTGGAGTCAGGTGATCCATTCGCAAAGCGTAAAGCTTTGCCGTGACGGGTGGCAAGGGGCGAGTGACAACAGCGTTTGAACAGGGAAACAAAGGGCGCAGAAATTTTCCCCACGAATAACACCAATCAGCACGAATAAGTGACAGGGTCGGGTGGGTCAACTTTCATTTGTCTGTTTTTGCGTTTTTTGCGCTCTTTCTTGACCGCCATAGCCTTTGGCGACGGCTGGTCGCGGCTAATAAATTCCCATCCGTGTCGATCAGTGTGAATCAGTGGTTAAAACTCTCTCCAATTTGCGGGGCTGATCACAGGAGGCAGGGAGCAGGGGGCAGGGAACAGGAGGCAGTTTTTAGGTCGCGCCAGGTTCTGTCTATAGACGAAGGCCCATAGCCTAAAGCCTTTTTCTTACAGATTGAGATGGTATCGGGTGTGTCGGAGTTCGCCGGTGCGGGTGAGCGCTCCTTTGGCGACCAGATCCTGCAAGTCGCGGGTGGCGGTGGCGCGCGGCGCGCCGGTGATGGCGATGCAGTTGGCGGCGCTCAGTCCGCCTTTAAACCCGTCCGGCCCTTCGCGGAACATCCGGTCGAGCACTTTTTGCTGGCGCGGGTTGAGCTGTCCGCCGAGCCGCCCGTAGAGCTTGCCTTTTCCGATGACAAATTCAACCTGTCGCAGCGTCCGGGCCTGCGCGGCAAGTACTGTTTGTGCAAAGTAGTTTAGCCAGCCAGTGATTTCCAGTTCGCGGCTGTTTTCCGCCAGCGCGGTGTAGTAGGCCTTTTTGTTCTGTTGAATGGTTTGCGAGAGTGCCAGCAGCAGCGGCTGTTCCAGTTTCAGCGCCAGCGCCTTTTCGCTCAACGCCCGCGCGATCCGTCCGTTGCCGTCTTCAAACGGATGGATGCAAACAAACCAGAGATGCGCAATTCCTGCAAAGGCGAGGGCGGAAGGCGACCCGTTCCGGGTGAACCAGCGGATGAAGCGCTCCATTTCTGCGGGCACCGCCGTCGAGGGCGGGGCCTGGAAATGGACCGCTGGTTTATGCAGGGGCCCGGATAAAATCTGCATGGGTTCTTCCCCGATCCGGTAGCGTCCGGCTGTTTTAACATCGGTTCGGCCCTGAAGCAGCAGCCGGTTCCAATGATAAAGAGAAGCCTGTGACAAGGGCCGGCTCCATGATTCGTGGAGATCGATCATCATTTCAGAAATGCCCTGCTCGGAAGGCGGCACAGCAGAGGTTCCGGCCTGCAGACCGAAATGCCTGCAAAGAGAAGTTTGCAGACTCTCGCGACTCAAGTGCTCACCCTCGATTTCCGAGGTTTGCAACGCCTCTTCGCGGAGCAGGTCGATCCGCAGAGCGGTTTGCCCGTTCCGGTCAAGATGCGCAAAGGCACCGAAAAGCATCCCTGAGTTGCCGAGGAATTTGGTTTCACTCGAAGTCAGAGCCGATGAATCGAAGGTGAATTCCGGCCAGTTTTTCTTTTCCCAGTTCCAGCTCATGAGTTATAGACCCCTTTTCTATAGCTCATAAAATAGCCAAAAAATGAGTTATAGAAAGCTTTTTTATAGCTCATTTTCATGGGACACGGACTTCCTGCGCCGTCAGTTTGTAAATCAGGGGTCCAAATCCCGATTTACCTGGCTTCCGCCGTTTATAACTTCCTTCGTGAACTTCGCGGCCTTCTGTTAAAAAATCTCCATGATCTTCCTGCCTCGGCAAGGAACATCCCGGACTGATAACTTGACCAATACTTGACTTATCTGGGAGGTAGCTTGACTAATACTGGACTTATCCGAGCCGCCGAAAATTCACAATCCGCTTTCATCTTTCATCGTTCATCCCGCATACTTCCACCCCTTCGCCCCGGTAGCTTCCGCCTTCGCTCTTTGAGCTTCGGCGTGACAGGCAACTGGACAATCCAGTTTCGCCGGCCGCCGTAAATTCACAATCCGCTTTCATCTTTCATCGTTCATCCCTCATACTTCCGCCCCTTCGCCCCGGTAGCTCAACTGGACAGAGCATCAGATTTCGAATCTGAGGGTTACAGGTTCGAATCCTGTCCGGGGCACCAGGTTCAGAATGATGAACTATGAAGTATGAATGATGAATGAGGACGGGAATCGTCCAAGGGTCTAAAGAAACGCTTGTGCCGCGCCCCGCGCCGCTGTT
>JBAXDG010000007.1:0-49322 GCA_037141075.1 Kiritimatiellales bacterium | reverse complement strand
CCAAACATTGGACCTGAGGTATTCCGAAAGTGCTTTTTGTATTCAAAAAGAAGCGAAGCGGCAAAAAATCAGCGCCCGCGCTTTTCCGGCGGAACCCAGTCGATCGGCATGTGCAGCACCGCGCGGAGTATTCCGTTGCTGACATGGAAGAGCATGATGAAGCCGACGGTGTAGGAGGCAACGATCAGCTTAAGGGCGCCTCTCTTGCCGAACCCGCTGGCAAAACCGGCGCAGATGGTTGCCACCAGCGCCCCGCAGGAAATAACAATCCGCCGGAGGTTGCCAGCGGTTCCCTCCACAGAAACCTGCAACGAGGCGTCCATATGGCCGATTCCCTGCACCAGCATTTGAGCAAATCCAAGCATGGTGCTGATGAACACCAGAAAACTGACGGCGTAGCCGGAGCTGACAACCGTGGCGGCGATTTTGTTTCCTAGGGTGGCCTTGCGGGAACCATAAAGCGCGCGACTGCGCTTGAGTGTGGTTTCAACCACGCCGTAGGCCCAGCGTTTTTGCTGGCGAAAAAGATCGTGCGCCGTATGCGGCACTTCGCAGTTGCAAGTTACGTCGGGACAGTAGGCGATGCGGTAGCCGTTCGTAAAAAAGCGGAAGCTGAGGTCGATGTCCTCGATCATGGTGCGGGTTTCCCATCCGTTCATTTCAACCATAGCCTGCCGCTTAATGAGCATGGCCGAGCCGCAGAGAAAACAGGTTTTCATGAACCGGTCGAACAGCGGCAGCATAATGAAGTGGGTGACGTTAATGATGCCCGCGCCGAGCAGGGTCGTCAGGCTCTCGTGTGCGTCCGTGATGTGCCAGCGCGCCTGAACCGCGGCAAGGCCGGGGTCGGCGACGGCGTGCGCCGCCAGCCGGCGCAGAAAGTCCGGTTCCGGAATAAAGTCCGAATCCATCACCAGAATGTATTCGCCGGTCGTGTATTCGTTGACGTGATTCAGGTTTCCCGACTTGAAGCCGATCCGGTTTGTGCGGCGCAGGACTTTAACGCGCGGGTTACGTTCCGCGAAGTGGTCGATTTCCTGCATGATGTTCGGGTTGTTGCTGTCATCCCCGAGCAAAATTTGAAGTTTGTCTTCGGGATAATCAAACGCCATGCAGCAGCGGGCGCAGTCGAGCGCAACCAGTTCGTTGCGGGAGGTGATCTGCACGGTTATGGTCGGCAGCCGATCGTCCGGCACCGGAGGGCTGCTCCTTTTCCGGCGGCAAGTCAGCACGGAAACCAGCGTTGTGACGAAGTAGATTATGGAGATGGCCGTCACCAGAGAAAAGAGAGCTCTTGATAATCCATCTATTATTTCGCTTAGCATAAACATGGTCTCGTCTCCTGAAAATCAGTTGGGCCGCTTCCCGGCGTGCGGCGCGGCGGCGGGCCGGAAGGGTTTGCAGAAGGCTTCGTCGAAGTCGTAACCGCCGGCAAAATCGACGCGGCTGTCCTTTTCGGTTTTTCCAAGCAGGCCCGTCTCGACCATGTTGAAGACAATTTCGCCAACATCTTCGGTGCGCTGAATACCCCAGCCCTTCAGGACGGTTCGGGTCATCGGACCGAATTCGGCCAGCGCGAACTCACGGATTCCGTCGAGCAGTTCCTGCCCGCTGACGTGGCGCGGTTTTTCGAGACGGCGCACGGTGAAGTCGAGCCCGGCACGAACAAAAACATAGGCTTCGGCCGCGTAGCGCGGATCGCGGGCCAGAATGTTTTGCAGAAGTTCTTCGGCGTTCGGGTGTTTCATCCGTCCAGTCCTTCGCGGATTTTTGCGGCAAGCTTTTCCATTTCGTCGGAGCTGTTATACTTTTGGGCATGCCAATTCCAGTGGTGTCCGTCACCCTCAAAGCGCGGGATGACGTGGAAATGGATGTGCGGCACGACCTGTCCGGCGGATTTGCCACTGTTCTGGATAATGTTAACGCCGTCCGCGCCAAGCCCTTTGATCTGTGCGGCGGCGATCCGCTTGCAAACCAGCATCAGTTTGGCGAGCACGTCGTCGGGCGTTTCCGTAACCGGATCATAGCAGGTTTTGGGGATAACCAGCGTGTGTCCTTTGATAACCGGGCCGATATCCATGAAGGCCAGCGTGTCGTTGTCTTCATAGACGATCGTCGCCGGGATTTCACGGCTTACGATTTTTTCAAAAATATTCATGTGCGCAGTGTAGCCGGATTCAGGAAAACTTCCAATGTTTGCCACTACATTTCATTCCATTGCCGGCACTTCGCGCCAGCCTCTTTCGCTACCGCTCAGGTGAAAAAACAAAAGCGCCCCGGCGAACCGGAGCGCTTTCGGTTTTGCGCAAACACAGGTTATTGTCGCGCGGCGCGGCGAATAACTAAGGCGGTTAACCCGCCGAACCCAAGCAGAGCCAGCGTCGCCGGCTCGGGAATTGCGGCAATTTGCAGGTTGTCCTGACGATAGGTTCCGGTGCCGCTCCCGCCGGTGAAGTTCGAAAGGCGGAACTGGACAGAGGCCTGATTTTCAATGGCGGAAGTGGCTGAAAGGTCTTTTACATATTCGTGATAGCTTGAGTCGCGGGTGAAGCTGGCGGTTTCGATTAGCGTCCAAAGTCCGGCGCCTACCTTATATTCAAGGGAAGCGCCTGCCGGCCCGGTTGACGTGGTCCGATAATCCCAGCGGATCGTCATGTCCTGATAACTTGTCAGATTAATACCTAGAACCCATGCCTGATCGCCATCATTTACCCCGCTTGCCCAGGAAAGCGCCTGCCCCGCGGCATGATTCCCTCCGGCCGCGTCCGTAAATGACACTCCGGCGGAGCCACCAGCAACATAGCCGGTTCCCGAGGCTATTCCGGTAAGAGACGGGGTTCCAATCGCATTCTCAATGGACACCGTTTCTGTATATCCCGCCGCATCCGGGCCGAAGTCCCAATAAGCCACAACGACATCCGCACCCGCAATAAAAGCAGCGGCGGCCACTATAGCTACAATCAATGTTTTTTTCATTTAACTCCTTTCGTTATTAAACAAGTAGATATTGCGGCATATTACACTTTAACGTTTTTCTGTTAAGCGGTTTCTTCAGAAAAATCGCGGGGGGATTACCACTGCGCAAAGGGGTGACGGGCGAGAGCGGCGTTGGTGTAACGGCGGTCTAAAGAGACTTCTTCGCCCAGCCAAACCGGCTTCTTAAAGAGCTGGTCTTCCTGCTCCAGCTCGATTTCGGCCACGACAAGCCCTGCGTTGTCCCCGGAAAATTCGTCGATCTCCCACCGCGATCCATTGTGGATCAAAATATACCGCACTTTTTCGACAAGGCCGCCCGCGCAAAGATGTTCGAGCATATATTCGGCATCCGCCGCCGGGATTTCATATTCCATTTCGGCCCGCGAGACACCCTGAGTCGGCCCCTTAATCGTAAAAAATCCCTGCTCTCCGAGCAGGCGGACGCGCACTGTAACGGGCGATGGGTCGACTGAAATGTAGCCCTGCCGGCAGGAGGTTCCGACTCCGGCGTCCTTGCGCCAGCTGTCGTTGGTCACCAGAAATTTTCGCTCGATCTCCTGCTTCATGAACTAATCCTTGCTTTCGGTCTGCTGTTCGGGGATTTTTAGCGCAACTGATTTTGAATGAAAGGACTAAAATGAAACCTGTCTTGATCGTCGCGCTGGATGTGCCAACCATAAAAGGGATGGAAGAAGTTCTTAACCGGCTTCCCGACTCTATCGAGTGGTACAAAGTGGGCCTTGAGCTTTTCTGCGCCGGAGGGCCGGCCATTCTTGAACCGCTGAAAGAGCGGAATAAAAAAATCTTTTTGGATCTCAAGCTGCACGACATCCCGCGCACGGTTGCCAATGCGGTGAAAACCGCCGCCAGCCACGGAGTCAACCTGATGACGGTTCATGCGATCGGCGGGCGGGCTATGCTGGAGGCCGCAGCCGAGGCGGCGCGCGAATGTTCCAATCCGCCAAAACTGGTCGCTGTAACAACGCTGACCAGTCTGTCGCAGGAAGATTTTACAGATCTTGGAATAACCCGTAGCATATCCGGCCAGGCACTGGCGCTGGGAGAGCTGGCGATCTCGTCCGGCATTGACGGGCTGGTCACCAGCGCGCACGAAGCGGGAGCTTTGCGAAAAGCATTCCCGCAGGCTCTTTTGGTGACTCCTGGTATCCGCATGCCGGGCGGAGATGTGGCCGACCAAAAGCGTGTGGCGACGCCTGCCTTCGCGGTGCAGCAGGGTGCGACGCATCTGGTGGTCGGGAGGCCGATTCTGCAGGCCGAAAATCCTTCGGCCGCTGTTGCCGCGATTTTTGCCGACATAAAAAACGCCTCGTAAATACGAGGCGTTTTTCCAAATATTTTCGTAGAAAATATCTGTTGAAGCAGGATTCCCTACTTCTTTTCAGCAAGCGTCAGCTTCTTGCCTGACTGCAGCCACTGCTGAAGAACAATCTTGCAATACTTGCTCTTGGAAATGTGCATAGAATCTGCACGCTTTTCCAAGTCTTCCGCCATTCCCTTCGCCATATTAATGCCGATGGTCTTGGTGCCTTTTCCTATGGGGTTTGTTGCCATAACATAATCTCCTTTTGTTGTTATGCTGAACGCAGGGTATAAAAAGAAACAAATATAGTCAACTTTGTTTTTCGAAGAAAAACAGGTGTTTACAACAACCTATTATTCTATCGAAGCAAAAGCCGGAGAGCGGCATCAGTACCGGTAATGCTCCGGCTTAAACGGTCCGTTCGGCGAGATGCCGAGATATTTGGCCTGCGCACGTGACAGTTTTTCCAGCTTCACTCCGATTTTCCCCAGATGAAGGCGGGCAACCTCTTCATCAAGATTCTTGGGCAACGTGTAAACGCCGATCGGATATTTGCCGGGATTGCAGTAGAGCTCCATCTGCGCCAGTACCTGATTGGTGAAGCTGTTGGACATTACAAAGCTCGGATGGCCGGTGGCGCAGCCGAGATTCACCAGCCGTCCTTCGGCCAGCAGCAGAATGCTCTTCTTGTTCGGGAAGGTGATCTTGTCCACCTGCGGCTTAATGTTGGTCCATTTATATTTCTTCATTTTCTCGACCTGAATTTCGCTGTCGAAGTGGCCGATGTTGCAGACGATCGCCATGTCTTTCATCTTCCGCATATGCGTTTCGGTGATGACATCGCAGCAACCGGTCGTGGTGACAAACAGGTCGCCGATAGCGCAGGCATCGTCCATCGTCATCACTTCATAGCCTTCCATCGCGGCCTGCAGAGCGCAGATTGGATCGATTTCCGTAACGACAACCCGAGCGCCCTGCCCTTTGAGCGACTGACAACAGCCTTTGCCGACATCGCCGTATCCGGCGACGACGCAAATCTTGCCGGAAAGCATCACATCCGTGGCGCGCATGATACCGTCCACCAGCGAGTGGCGGCATCCGTACAGATTGTCGAACTTCGATTTGGTCACCGAGTCGTTCACATTGAACGCCGGGAACAGCAGTTCGCCGCGTTCCATCATCTGGTAAAGCCGGTGTACGCCCGTGGTCGTTTCTTCACTGACGCCGATAATGCCTTTGGCGATGCGGGAGAAACGTTTCGGATCTTTTTTGAGCGCCGCTTTCAGCTGCGCCAAAAGAATTTTCTCTTCAGGATTCCCCGGCTTGCGGTTCAGAATCGACGGGTCGCTCTCCGCCTGCAGTCCGAGGTGTACAAACAGCGTCGCGTCGCCGCCGTCGTCGAGAATCATGTTCGGACCCTTGCCGTTGCCCCAGTCGAGGATGCGGTCGGTATAGTCCCAGTATTCTTCCAGCGTCTCGCCCTTCACCGCGAAAACCGGCGTGCCGGTGACCGCGATAGCGGCGGCGGCGTGATCCTGCGTCGAAAAAATATTACAGCTCGCCCAGCGGACTTTGGCGCCGAGAATCTGCAACGTTTCGATCAGCATAGCCGTTTGAATCGTCATGTGCAGCGATCCGGTGATGCGTGCACCCTTAAGCGGTTTTTCTTTGCCGTATTTTTCGCGCAGTGCCATCAGGCCCGGCATCTCATATTCAGCCAGCTCCATCTCTTTGCGGCCGAACGGTGCCAAGGAGAGGTCTTTGACAAGGTAATCCTGTTTTTTTGAAATCGCTTTTTTCGCCATACTATTTACTCCGTTTCTTTTCTTCTTTCGTTGCAACAATCATCACGACTGAAAAGGCCGGCGTCGGCCCTTCCAAAGTTTGGAAAATCTCCATTTTCAGGCCGGCGCCAGCCATCCAACCGCGCAGTTCGCGCTCGTCGAACCCGAGCCATTGATCCGCCCACTCGCTGCGCACCCACTCCTGATCATGCTGGGCGAGATCGAGCAGAATCAGCCGGCCGCCCGGCTTCAAGATCCGCGCCGCTTCGGTCAACGCCTTCTCCGGCCTTGCGGCGTGGTGTAACACCTGGCTCACAAACGCCGCGTCCATACTGTCTGAGTCCAGCGGCAGTTTTTCTAAGTCCCCTTTACCCACCGTCACGCGCCGCGCCACGCCCGCTTCCTCGGAGCGTTCCTGCACCACGCGCAACATCTGGGCGGAAAGGTCAACAGCCACCACCCGTTTCGCAAACCGCGCCAGCAGTAGCGTCAGGTCGCCCTCGCCGCACCCGATATCGGCCACCGTCTGTCCGACAAATCCGGCGGCCAGCGCCGCCGCCATAGCCTGCCAGCCGCCACCCGGCTGTGTAAGCGAACCGTAGCGTCCGGCAATTTCGTCAAAAAACTTCGTGCTTTCCCGGCGGCGCAGTTCAATGGCGCGGTCCACCGCCGCGCGGTCGCGACTCGCGCCGCGCAATTCAGCCAGCTTTTCAGCCATCAGTTGCGCAAAAACCGTGTCCTGAAAAACAGGACCGCGCCGATAATAGACCGAGGTGCCCTCGCGCCGTGTATCAAGCAGGCCGCTGTCGCGCAACGGCTTGAGGTGCCGGCTCACCGACGACTGCGGCATTTTCAGCGCCTCCACGATTTCAGCCACCGACAGCTCGGAGATCTCCACCGCGCGCAGAATCCGCAAGCGACCTTCGTCGCCCAGTGCTTTAAATACCTCAAGGATGTTGGTTTCGGTCATATTCCATTTATCCGCTTGTCCGGATAAAAGGATATTTACCGACGGGAAGCAAGACAGAAAAAGGCGCCCCGAGGCTTCGGGACGCCTTACATCTGCCAACCATGATGTGGATGGAATTTATTTGGCCGCTTTTTTGCTGGCGCGCCAGGCCGAACCGGCCATGAGCAACCCAAAAATCAGCAGTACCAAACCCCACCAGAGGTTGATGTTGATATTCAGCGCTTTGGCGCTGGGACCGGTAAGCAATCCGTTGACAAACAACAGAGCGCCCACCAGCGAGAACATAAGGCCAATCGGCCAGCGAAGATCAAGACCCATGACTTGTTCCTTTCCTTAGAAGAATATGATGTTAAGCACAACGCACACGAATAGCAAAGCGGTTCCCAGCACGGCCGGACGTACAAACCACGGCTGATCGCCGTCCTTGAGCTTCGGCGTCAGCGAATAGACCAGCCCGGTAAGCTCCGCATCGCTCTTGGTACGTTTCGTTGCCAATGAAATGCTGCCCGTAAGTATGAAACAGGCCAGGAAGGCGAAGCTCGCCAGCCAGAAGTTTTGAGCCATTTCGCTCGGGAAATACTTCAGCGCAGTCAGGTAGCCGCCCTTGATGCCCGGTACGCAACCGGCCGGCAAGGTGCAGGCATGGAACAAGGCTGAGGTGAGCGTGCCGCCCACCAGACCGAAAAATGCACCGTGACTGGTGGCGCGCTTCCAGAACATGCCCAGCAGGAACGTGGCGAAAAGCGGCGCGTTGACAAAGCCGAACACGAGCTGGATCACGTCCATCGCATTGGAATAGTTACGCGCAAAGTAAGCGCAGGCTATACTGAGCAGAATCCCCACAACCGTGATGCAGCGCCCCATCGTCATATAATGTGAGTCGCTCTTGTTCTTGGCGATGTACGCCTGATAGAGGTCGTAAGTCCATACGGTGTTGAAGGCCGTGACGTTGCCGGCCATACCGGACATAAACGAGGCCAGCAGCGCGGTCAGCGCCAGACCCAGCAGGCCCATCGGGCAGTATTTCTTCACCAGCGAGAGAATCACACCGTCGTAATCGTTTTCCGCCACAGCGTCCTGCAACCGCGCGCGGATTTCCGTTTCCGGTAGCGATTGGACGGCCTGCGCGGTCAGCAAAGCCGAAACCTTGGCATCATCCATTTTGAGGCCGATGGCTTTTTTGACAGCCGTCACAGCAGCAGGCTGATCCAGCGTAGCCGTCTGCACAATCTTCACGGCGGCCACGGCAGAAGCCTCATTCTTGATCAGCACGGGCGGCAGACGGTAGCCGTCCTTGGCGGTAAAGGCCAGTGAGGCAGCGATCATACCGGGCAGAATAACCAGCAGAGGCAGAAACATTTTCGGCACGGCGGCGATCAACGGCGTGCGGCGCGCAGCGGTCATGTTCTTGGCCGCCATGGCGCGCTGGACGACGAGGAAGTTGGTGCACCAGTAACCGAAGCTGAGCACAAAACCAAGACCGAACACCATGGCGAAAATATCCACGCCCATCGGGTTGCTGGATGCGCCGCCCATCAAAGGCTGCCATGCACTGGTCCAGGCGCTGGAGGCATAGGTCGTGCCTGCTTCCTTCAAATTCAAGGCGGCAGGATTCTGTGCTACGCCGCCCAGCGCATGAGTCATCTTATCCCAGCCGCCGACGTCCTTGAGTCCGAGGTAAACCACCGGAGCGAAGCCCAGAACAATCATGAAAAATTGAAGCACCTCGGTGTAGATCGCAGAGGTAAGCCCGCCCTTCAGCACGTAAAGCAGCACGATACCGGAGCATATCCACAGATAGGCGTCGTAGTCGGTCAGGAGAAACGACCCTACGGCGAAAGACATCTTGAAGTTCAGCAGAGAGCTGAGCAGTTTCGCCAGAGCGTTCATCGAAATGCCCGAGGCGAAGACCGTCATGACCGCGAAGGTCAGTGAATTGAAGCAACGCGTGCGTTCATCGAAGCGCATCTTGAGGTATTCGGGCACCGAGCGCGCCTTGGAGCCGTAATAAAACGGCATCATGAAGACCGCCAGAAACACCATGGCAGGAATGGCGCCCACCCAGTAAAAATGGCAGGTGGTCATACCATATTTTGCGCCGCTGGCGGCCATACCGACCAGTTCCAGCGCGCCCAAATTCGCCGACATAAAGGCCAGCCCCGTGATCCAAGCCGGAATGGAACGTCCGGAAAGAAAATAGTCCGAACTGGACTTCATGTATTTTTTCAGGGCGTAACCGATGCCGATAACAAACCCGACATAAATCGCCATAATCGAATAGTCTAACCACCCCAACCCGATCTGCTCCATATCCAGTTCCTTTCCTGCAAGTTTCGAAACTCCTACACTTTGTCCTTCAAAAACAAAAGGTTTCTTTTGCGCATTTTACAAAATCTAACCCACAGAAACGCTCCGGAATCCGGAGCGCCTCATCAGTTGGCAATCTGAAATCGCCATTGCTTATCAGCCCCACTTACCTTTTTTCATGTGCCCCTGTATTTCGGTCATCGAAAGCTTCATCATCTGCCACGCCATGGCACGGGATTTGGTGAAGACATCGACACAGCCGGGGTCGAGCTCGTCTTTGATACCCGCATTACAGGCGGCTTCAAGCTGCCGCGCCAGATCGATGACATGGGCATGCAGTGTATTGGTGTGGCGCGACCTTTCAACCAGTTTGGCCGCAGCTTCGTCAAGTTGCGTGAACTGTTCTTTCGGCGCTCCGCATTTCGGACATTTGGCCGGCGCTTCATCGCCGTCATGAATATATCCACAGGCTTCACATTTCCATTTCTTCATCTGCAACTCCTCTTAGGGTTAACCCATTCTTGTTGCCAGAGCTTACACTGCCGCGCATGAAACTCAATGCGTTTATCCGAATCTTGGAAATCTTCGCCGGCGGGCCATTTCATTCTCTGGAATTTGCCCTTGACCCTCCCCCGCCGGAAGCGTAGCTTTCCGGCTTTGCAGTTGGTCTTTGGACAGAGAGTGGGCCCCCGGTCCGCTCTTTTTTGCTCCAAGGCCTTGTTATTTGAGCTTTTTGAAATCGGGAGGGGACGATGAACAGCGAACTGAGTGCCGTTGTGGAATACATGGAACGCGAGCGCGGGGTCGATCGTGAAACCATTATTGGGGCGATTGAATCCGCTTTGCAGAATGCCGCTAACAAGAGCATGGCCGACGCCGAGGATTTGCGCGTCGAAATCAGCCGAGAAACCCTTGATATCAAAGCCTTTGCGCGCAAAAAAGTCGTCATGTCCGTCAACGACCGCTACAACGAGGTCAGTCTGGCCGAAGCCCGCCGCACCAACCCGGCCGCGCAACTCGACGAAATGATCGAAATCGAGTCTACGCCGCGTAATTTCGGCCGTATTGCCGCCCAAACCGCCAAACAGACGATCCTTCAGAAAATCCGTCAGGCGGAAAAAAGCCGTATTTTCGAAGACTACAAAAACCGTACCGGCGAAATTGTCACCGGCACCGTGCGCCGCTTTGAGCGTAGCACCGTTGTTGTGGAACTCGATCACGGCGCCGAAGGCATTATGCCCTCCAAAGAGCGTGTTCCGACCGAAGAGTACGAAGTCGGCGAACGCATCCGTGCCTACATCGTCGCCATTAAGGAACGTGAATCCGGACCGGAAATTCTGCTTTCGCGCGCCCATCCTGACTTCGTCCGCCGCCTTTTCGAGCTGGAAGTCTCGGAAATCGCCGACGGCACGATGGAAATCCGCGGGATCGCCCGCGAAGCCGGCTACCGCAGTAAAGTGGCGGTGATTTCGCACGACGAACGGGTTGACCCCGTCGGCGCCTGCGTCGGCATCCGCGGCATGCGCGTCAAAAACATCGTCCGCGAACTTAACGGCGAGAAAATCGACATCGTCCGCTGGAGCGAAGATATCAAGACGCTTGTCACCAATGCTCTGGCCCCGGCCAAACTCAAAACCGTGGACGCCGACGAGCCGACCCATACCGTCACCGTCACCGTGGACGCCGACCAGCTTTCGCTGGCGATCGGTAAACGCGGCCAGAACGCCCGCCTCACCTCCAAGCTGATCGGCTGGCGCGTCGACATCCAGAAGGATGAAGAGGCCATGAATTTTGAAGAACGCGTTGCCGCCGCCGTCTCCGGACTGGCCGCAGTCGAAGGCATCGGCGAAGAGTGGGCGGAAAAACTGGTGTACGCCGGATTCCTCACCATCGAAGGCGTTATGGCCGCCGATCTGTCCGACCTCCAAGAGATCGAGGACGTTACTCCTGAACAAGCGCAGGCTCTTTGGAGCGCTGCGGAAAAAGCCTACACGGCAAAACATGGTGAAATTAAAGAATGAGAGTCCACGAACTAGCCACTGATTTAGACGTAACCGTCGAAGAGCTTCTTGAAATCCTCAACGATGTGGATATCAAGGCCGAAGACGGTCAAAGTTTGCTCGCCGACAAGGAAGTCGCTGTTGTCTGTGATGAACTCGGCTTCGCTTCCATTGAAGCGGCGCGCGCAGCCACCGCAGGCAAAAATGCTCCTGCCGCTGAACCGGAGACCGTAAAAGAGGCTCTGGCAGAAGAACCGGTGGAAGCGGAAGAGCCCGCCGAAGAGTCTTCTAATGTCATCGCTTTCGCCAAGCCGCAGATCGCTGTAAAAGAGTTGGCCGAAAAAATGGGTGTTAAGCCTAATCATCTCATCGCCGAGCTGATGAAGATGAATATTTTTGCTTCGATCAATCAGGATATTGATATCAAGATTGCCAAGCAGATCGGCGAAAAACACGGATTTATCGTCGATCTGAAGAAAAAAGAAAAAGCTCCGCCGAAACCGGCCGAAACCGCGTCTCACAAGCCGGCGGCACCGGTTGAAAAAGACCGGCCCGAAGATCTTGAAATCCGTCCGCCGATCGTCACGTTCATGGGTCACGTCGACCACGGCAAAACTTCACTGCTCGACCGCATCCGCAACACCAAAGTAGTCGCGAGCGAATCCGGCGGCATCACCCAGCATATCGGCGCTTATACGGTTGATATGGATGCGCGTCAGATCACCTTCCTCGACACGCCCGGCCACGCCGCCTTCACCGCCATGCGCGCCCGCGGCGCCAATGTCACCGATATCGCCGTCCTTGTTGTCGCTGCCGATGACGGTGTTATGCCGCAAACAATCGAGGCTATTAAACACGCTAAAGCGGCGAACGTTTGCATCATCGTCGCCATGAACAAAATGGATTTGTACGGCACCAATCCCGACCGCATCAAGCAGCAACTCAATGAGCACGGCGTGATGGTTGAAGACTGGGGCGGGAACGTCGGCTGCATTCCCGTCAGCGCCACCACCGGCGCGGGCATTGACCAACTGCTCGAACGCATCACGCTCGAAGCCGAAATGCTTGAACTCAGAGCCAACCCGCACAAAAAGGCCACCGGCTTTGTGATTGAAGCGCAGATGGAGGCCGGCATGGGGCCGACCGCCACGCTGCTCGTACGCGACGGCACGCTAAAAGTCGGCGACAATGTTCTCTGCGGCGCCCAGTGGGGCCGCATCAAAGCGCTGGTTAACGATCAGGGTAAACAGGTTCGCACAGCGGGCCCCTCGCATGCCGTGAAATGCCTTGGCCTCACCGGCGTCCCCGGTGCGGGCGACGAGTTCTGTATTTGCGCCAGCGCAGGCGAAGCCAGACAGCTCTCCGAGACACTGCTGGCGGATATCAAATCCGCCGACCTCAACCAGACCTCGCGCGGAAAAATCTCGCTCGACGATCTTTTCGGGCTGGCTGGTGCTACCGAAATCAAAGAGCTGAATGTCATCGTTAAATGTGACGTTCAGGGCTCGGTCGAAGCCATCACCCAATCGCTCGCGGCGATCAAGAGCGATAAGGTGAAGCTCAAAATTCTGACTGCTGACGTCGGTAACATCACCACCAATGACGTCATGCTCGCCAGCGCTTCCAACGCCATCATCCTTGGCTTCCATATTTCCAAGGAAACCGGTGTCACGGCGGCGGCCAAAAAAGAAGGCGTTGAAATCCGCCTCTACAGTATCATTTATGAACTGCTCGAAGAAGTGGAAGCCGCCATGTGCGGACTGCTCGATCCCGAGCTGCGTGAAACCTATCTCGGCAAAGCGGAAATCCGCGCCATCTTCGATATGGGCAAACGCAACAAAGTGGCCGGCTGTATGATCGTTGAAGGAAAAATCACTTCGCGGGCCAGCATCCGCATTAAGCGCGGAGCCGAGATTCTTTATAAAGGAACGATCGGCTCGCTCAAACGTTTCCAGGCCGATGCCGCCGAAGTGCACAACGGTCAGGAATGCGGTATCCGCCCCGACAACTTCGCCAACTTTCAGGAAGGCGACGTCATTGAAGCCTATACCATCGAGAAGATCGCCCAGAAGCTGTAGGGGAAAAAGATGAAGTATGAAAGATGACAGCTGAAAATGGATCCACTCCGTTTTCATAGTTCATAGTTCATAGTTCATAATTCAGTCATGTCCAGCGCACGCATCATCCGGGTTAACGAATTGCTCAAACGCGAAATCGCGGTTGATATTCCGCGCCTTTTTGCCAACAGCAATTTTGATACCGGCGCCGTCACCGTCACCGCCGTTGAAACCGGATCCGATCTGCGCGATGCCACGGTCTATATTTCGATATTCGGCCACGAAGCGAATCGTCAGGGCATGATTAACTTTCTCAACCGACACCGCGCGGAGATTCAATCGCGCATGAGCAAGCATGTCATCCTGAAATACACGCCGCGCCTTTATTTCAAACTCGACGACTCTATCGAGAGCGGCGACCGCGTGCTGGATATTCTCTCACATCTTGATATTCCAGCCGACGAGGACACTCCCGATGCGTAAACGCAATTTCCTGCCCGATCTCGACGGTATTCTCCTCATCGACAAGCCCTGTGAATGGACCTCGCACGACATCGTCGCTAAAGTCCGCAACCATTTTCAGCTCAACAAGGTCGGCCACGGCGGCACCCTTGACCCCAACGCCACCGGCCTTGTCGTTCTGCTGCTCGGGCGCGGCACCCGGGTTTCCGCAAGAATCATGGGTGGCGACAAAACCTACGAGGGCGAAATTCTGCTCGGCGTCGAAACCAATTCGCAGGACACCGACGGCGAAATCACCGCCGAAAAAGATCCGTCCGGCGTCACCGAAGAGCAGCTCCGCGCCGAGATGAAAGCGGCCCTCGGTGATCAGATGCAGATGCCGCCGATGGTCTCCGCCATCAAAATGAATGGTGTGCCGCTCTATAAACTCGCCCGCAAAGGGCAGGAGGTTGAACGCGAGCTGCGCTTCATTCACATCTATAAATTCGCCCTGAAAGAATTCACTCCGCCGCGCGTCACCTTCGAAGTGAAATCCACCAAAGGCACTTACGTGCGCACCCTCGCTCACGACCTCGGCCAGCGCCTCGGCTGCGGAGCCTGCCTTTCGCAGTTGCGCCGCACACAGTCCGGCGATTTCAGCCTTTCCAATGCCTGGAAACTTGACGACATTCTCAAGTGGGATCGCGCCGAACTTGAAAAACACATCGTTTCTGTTACTCAGTTACCCTGATGCTGCACGTTAAAAAACCCGAAGAGATTCCGCAAACGGACAAGCCTGTCGTTCTCGCGATGGGATGCTTCGACGGGGTGCACATCGGCCATCAGAAAGTCATTGCCACCGCTGTAGAACAGGCGAACGCCCGTGGCGGAGAAGCGTGGGTCTATACCTTTAATCCGCATCCGGCGAAAGTGCTCAGCCCCGAAACTGCTCCGCCATTGATCAGCGCCCCAGCCTGCCGCATGCGGCAGTTTGAAGCGCTCGGTGTGCATGGCGTCATTGAGCTCCCGTTCGATAAAACCATCGCTCACATCGCGCCGGAAGGATTCCTTTCCGATCTTCGGAAAACTCTGCCCTCGCTCAGCGGCATTGTTTGCGGGATCGACTGGTCGTTCGGCTATAAAGCGCAGGGGAAGTTTCAAGCCCTGGAAGCATTCTGTGCAACGCACGGCATGACCGCGACCGCTGTGCCGCCGGTTCTTTTCAATGGCGCGCGGATTTCCAGCACTCACGTCCGGCAGGCTGTCCGTGAAGGAAATATTCCTTTCGCCGAACAACTGTTGGGCCGCCCTTTCTCCATCTTCGGCACCGTCGTCAAAGGCCGCGGCATCGGTCGCGGACTCGGCTTTCCCACCGCTAACATAGAACCCGAAAATGAACTGCTTCCCGCGCCTGGCGTCTACGCCGCGTGGACTAGAATGCAGAAGACTGAAGACAGAGGACAGAGAACAGAAACATTTCCGTCATCCGTCATCCGTCATCCGTCTTCCGGGCGCCCCTCTGCTGTTTTCATCGGAGAGCGCAAAACGTTCGAGGATCACGATCCGGTGATCGAAGTCTATCTGCTCGATTTTGACGGCAACCTTTATGGACAGCAGATCGAAGTCTGTCTGGTCAAAAAAGTCCGAGACGTTATGTCCTTCCCGTCCAAAGAAGCGCTGATTGAGCAGATCGAAAAAGATATTGCCCAGATTCGCGGACTGCTGGTGCCATAAATATCCCCCAGCCTATATGTTAGGGGTGACTACATGCTCTGTAACTTCATCTTCGGTAAGAAAATATAGAATTTCATCAGGGTTTGGATTTCTCCTGCTGACACCCTCATAATTGCCGGACAATCCAAGCTCCGTCCATTTTTTGGGTGTCATCTCGATAGAAATATCATCCGTCAAAGCTCCAGAAGAATTCACTCGCTGTAATACAAATTTTTTACATGAATTCATTGGTTTCAGCACAATACGCCCGGGCTCAACTGCAACTTCCGCAACGGCAACCTCTTTTACGCAAAAAGCCGAAGAGTAATACCCAACGTGGTCACCAGAACGCAGATTTCGAATCCCATCAACTGTAGTGATTGGAGTCATCGAACCAAATCCTTTCATCATCTTTGAACTACAAACAAATTGAGCCGCCCCGCTTTTTTGGGACGGCTCCTGAGTACTACTCATCTGCACCGCCTGGCAGACGGCAACCGTTCTACATCATAACTGATCTCGTATACGCGAAGTCAGATCCCACCCAGGAACAGCTTTTTTATCAATGGCGTCTAAAGCCGCGATCACACCATCAACATCATCGTTTTCGGCAGCCTCTATTGCTTCGCTTAGATAGCCTTGAATTTCCTCAGCGATTTCCTTCGTCGTATCTCTTCTGCCATTGATTTCAACAAACTCCTTGGCGGTCTTCAGATCATCAATAATTTTTTTATCCATAACTCTTTCCTTCACTCGAGCTAAGCTCAATGCCGTCTTTAGGTGAGCCGCCCCGCTTCTTCGGGACGGCTCCTGAAAACTATTCATCTGCGGCGCATGTATGCGCCGCAACTTGGACTGGCTTAGTTAAATGACTTTTTGAGATCTTTCTGGCCTGCTTTTTTCTCGAGGATCAAAGTTTTTTCGTCGCTGATCGAAAGCTTCGCGCCGTCTTCGCTCATATAAACCCATGACTTCCAATCGCTAGAGACGTCCATTCGCGGAACGTTATAAAATTTAACAAACTGATCGGCAAAGGTTGATGCATCCATTGTGTCTGCGTCAAAAAGTTTATTAACAAACACTTCGCCAAGTACAATTTTAATAACCTTCCCATTTGGATCAGCTTCTACAAACCCGTTTGCCAATGCCACTTTTCTACCAAGAGATGAATCGGTGGCCACCAGCAGGATATATAAATTCCCTTTAGTAATATTATGTACGCTGTTTGCTGTCACGGGTAGAGGAGCTCCGCCGAGTAAAACGGCCTGGCCATTTAGGATGAGGTTATCTGCGATGACTTCACGCATGGTTTCTATGGACAGGATTTCGGGAGAAACAATGATGCTTTCATCTTTGGCTACATCCAATGTTTTGAAGAGAATAAGCCGGGCGTCCTCGATAGACATTCCGAGATAGAGTGATTTGAAGACAACCGTTTTATTTTTCATGGCACTAGCCCGAGCCTTCGCGGGCGCTTCATCTTGTGCCAAAATGGTATTCACCATTTTTTGCCGTTCTTCCGCCTGTTTTGCCTTCACCTGTTTTGCCGCCGCCAACTCCGCATCCTTCTGCGCTTTCTCAGCCTCTTTTCCCTTTTTAATTTCAGCTTGGACGGCATCTCTACACTTTTGAACAAACTCCATATTTGTAGCGTAGACATTTATAAACTCTTCTTTTAATTGTTTAGGAACGCCGCTGGGTTCTTCTTCAAACGTGCCCCGACCATCCCAGCTATTGGCGGAAGGAGTGGTCATCGCATCGCTTAACCGCTGGTAGAGCTCATTTCCAATCCCCCCATCTCGGCTAAAGAAGGGATCACCGCTTAAGCGTTTAGCGACAGCCATTATCTCACGAGGGTTGTACATGCACGAATAAGGCACTTTTACCACGGTAGGAGGTATTGCCCCGTTGTTGCAGAAATATAGATATTCCGACAGAATGACATATCTGTAGCCTCGATCAATTATGCCCAAAACCTCTGTTCTTTCGTTTTCAGAGAGCATGAGGTGGTAGCCGCTCCCAGGTATTGAAACCGTGTTAGTTGCCAAGCCCGGTGAAGGTGCAGGAGTAAATTCGCTACCTTTGGCTCGGCAATCTTTCTTTATGGCTTCGGCAAGCGTTGCTTCGTATTTAGCAACTTCTGTGGCATTAGTCGTCGCAAGTTGATTTTCCTGCAATTTGCTTTGCAGTCCATTTTTCACGGGCACCTCTTCCAGATTTCTAACTGGCCTTGAGGCAAAAAAACTATCTATCGCCGCACAACCGAACAACGCCAATGTACACAGACTGATCAAACCTGCTTGTAACCATTTTTCAAAGTTCATTTTCTGTCTCTTTCTCTAAAATGTTTGAAATTCACAATAAAATAACCGTCCTACCATTAGATAAGACGGGCATTCCCGATGGCTACTTGGAGCTGTTTTCTGAAGACGAAGGTGTTCCGGTGGACATCTCGGCTCCTTTTTGTGCATCACCAATCATCCAGATTATGCCGATTAACAAAAGAATGCCGCCGATAATCCGTTTTTTCATCAGCCCATATTTTTTGTTTTTGCCCCCGCACTTAGGACAGTTTTTTGCAGAAATAGCTATTTCCGCTTGGCAAGCCCCGCATTGGATCATTTTTTCAGCCATGAACGCTTTCCTTTCCGCAGGGTGTGCCCCGCTGTTTCTGAGAAACTAATCTGCTCGCATTATGCGGTCAAGCCTTTTGGCCTCATTTTGCGAATTTACGGCCCTTGACCGCATTATGCGATCAGATGAAGAAGTCTATCCATTCAGACGAATACGGTGCGGTGCTTAAAAAGCTGACTCAGATGCGAGAACAAGCAGGCCTGACACAGCGCGACCTTGCCGAAAAACTGGATAGAGAAAATTCATTTGTCTGGCGGATTGAAAACGGCGAACGGCGGCTGGATGTGGTGGAATTTTTCTGGGTCTGCGAAGCCCTCGGCCAAGATGCCAAAGATGTTTATGCGGAGCTGGCGGATGCGTTCAGAAAATGTGAATAACCCACCCCGGCCTCCGGCCACCCCTCCGCTGGAGGGGATTTTTGTGATCTTTGCGATCTCTTGCGGCAGAATTTCCGTGTTTTCTGTGTGTTCCGTGGTTATGAAATACTCATAACCAATCCGCCCCACTCGCTGTCGCTGTCGCGAACGATTTCGCGTCCACCCAGCCGCACAAACGTATCGGCCACGCTATCGAGCTCCACTTCGCGGATGCCGGTCAGCATCAAGTATTTTCCTGCAATGCGCAAAAGCGTCGCCGCATTGTCGATCAGCAGCGAAGAATAAATGTTGGCGCAGACGATGTCATATTTTTCATCCGGCCAGCCGTCGGTAATATCGTGCTGACGGAATGCTGTCTGCTTCGCCACGCCGTTAACTTGCGCATTCTCCATCGAACACTCGATACAGATCGGATCAAAGTCCACGCCCAGCGCCTGTTCGACACCCAGTTTGACCGCGGCAATCGCCAGAACACCGGAGCCGGTGCCGATATCGAGCATCGTCTTCGCGCCGCTCTGCGGAACAAAGCGGTCGAGCTGTTCGAGGCAGAAGCGTGTCGTGAAATGGTTGCCGGTCCCAAAACTCAGCCCCGGATTAATCACCAGTTCGACGCGGTCGCTCTGCCCAGCAAGCCACGGCGGAACTACGCGGAGCCGTTGGCCAATATCCATAGGCTTGAAGTGCTTCTTCCAGCTTTCTGCCCACTCTTCGGCGGCATATTCGCGGATCGCGCGGCCTTTGACCGGAAACTGCTCCAGTGCCCGCGCAGCGATTTCCGCCTCGATGGTGTTGTCGAAATAGATTTCGAGCGCGCATTCGACGCCGCCTGGCTTTTTCAGCTCTACGACTGTCCTCCCCAGATTTTCTGCTATCCAGTCGCTGATGGTCTCTGCCGCGCTCTGCGCGATCATCAGCGTTAAAATCGCTCCGCCCGTTGGTTTTTCGGTTTTCATGTGCAAGGCTTATACCGTAAATTCCCCGCCAATGAAAACTGTTGTGGCAGAAACTGTGCTTTTGGGCCGCGAGGCGTTTGCAACGCTTGGCGAAGTGGTGGTTATTCCAGACCGGCAGATCGGCCCGGAGCATCTCAAGGATGCTGACGCGCTCATCATCCGCTCCAAGACCAAAGTGACACCGGAACTGATCGAAGGTTCAGCCGTGCGTTTCATCGGAACCGCCACCGCCGGGTTTGAACATATGGATTTCCAAACATTGGAAAATCGCGGAATCGGCTGGTGCGCCGCGCCGGGTTGCAACGCCGACAGCGTCGCGGATTATATGACCGCCGCGCTGCTCACCCTTCACATGAAACACGGCGTGGAACTGGAAGGCCAAACCCTCGGCATCATCGGCGTCGGACAAGTTGGTTCGCGCGTTGCCAAACGTGCGAAAGCTCTCGGTCTGCGTGTTCTGCTCAACGACCCGCCGCGCACCGCGAAAGAAGGCGATGCCGGGTTCCAATGCTTGGAAAAACTGCTGGCCGAATCTGACTTCGTCACCCTTCACGTGCCGCTGATCAAGGAAAAGCCGTGGCCGACGCTTCGCATCGCCGACTGCCGCTTCTTTGAACAGATGAAGCGCGGCGCCGTTTTCATCAACGCTTCGCGCGGCAAGGTGCTCGACAGCGACGCCCTGCTCCTTGCCAAGGCAAACGGGATTGTTTCACACGCCGTGCTCGATGTCTGGGATCCGGAGCCAGCCATCCGCGCCGACGTGCTTACCGTCGCCACCATCGGAACGCCGCACATCGCGGGCCACTCCTTCGAAGGGAAGCTGAACGGAACGATTCAGGCCTACCGCGCGGCGTGCCATTTTTTTGAAACCGCGCCGGTCTGGAATCCTGCACCGCTACTGCCCGTCGTGGATGTGCCGAAACTGAAAATTGATTCGACTGGCAAAAGCGACCTCGAGGTTCTGGCCGAAGCCGTTATGGCAGTTTATGACATTGGCACGGATCATCTCTCCGTCGAAGACATTGCGCGGTTTGACAAGCTGCGCGCGCACTATCGTGTGCGGCGCGAGTTTAAGAATACAATCGTTTTTCTGTCTGAGCACAGGCCCAGTCTGCTGAAAAAACTTGGTAGAGCTGGATTTACGATTCCAGCGATCGGCGCACCAGATAACGGGTAAGGCAAAGTCGGCATTCCATCAGACAGGTATCTGGCCGGATCCGCCGAATAAACCATCCGCGATGTATTCGCTGAGAAGCGTCGGTGCGGCCGCACCCGGGACACTGGTTTTTGGAATGAATTTTGAACCTCATTACTTTCCCCCGAAAGCCGTTAAATAATATACGCTCTTCTTGGGGACATGCAACAGGTTTGTGGGGGTTTCCCCTACACGACAGGCCGGTTAGCGGTAATTAAAGAGCTGGTCCAGCTTGTAACCATCTCCGGTGGAGGCAGAAAGAGCTGCAACAATTTTGTCCTGAATGTTTCGCGTCAGACGCCGACCTTTCCGACCCTTTTGCACCTGTTTATGTGTCAAGCCGTCTTTTGACGCCGCTACCAAGTCGTGATTCTTCAATCCGCGATCTTCCATGATTTTGTCGAGAGGCTGCGTTCCAAGTTCCAGATCCTTATCGCTCATTAGTTTTGCTCCAGTACTTTATCCACCGCCGCCATCACTGTTTTGACATCGTGCATTTCGTTAAGATGCTGCAAAAGTTCGCGGCGGCCGCGCAGGCCCTTCATGTACTGCGCGAGGTGCGGGCGAAAATGCAGACAGGCCGCATGCTCGGGATCGTATTTCGTTTTGCAGCGCCGCCCCTGCGAAGTGGCTGTTGTCATTTCAACCAGACGAAGCAGATGCGTTTCGATCACGGCGCGCCGGGTTCCAAGGTCTGGAACCGGCATTGCCGGATTTTTTATCTGTTCAAACAACCAGGGATTTCCGACCGCGCCGCGGCCGATCATCACGCCGTCCACGCCCGATACGCGCACCATTTCAGTTGCGTCCTCCGGCGTGTTGACGCCGCCGTTTCCAATGACTGGAATTTTGAGCGCCTGTTTGATTTCGCCGAGCTTTTCCCAGTCGGCCTCGCCTTTATGGAAATTGCAGGCGAGCCGTCCGTGTACAGCGATCATATCCGCGCCCGCGTCCTCGATGATTTTGGCAATGGTCAGGTGGTCGGGAAATGCCGGGCTGAAGCCGATACGGGTTTTGACGCTGACCGGCAATGAAACCGCTTTTTTGACCGCGCGCACGATCTCGCCGATCTGCTCTGGTTCTTTCATCAGCGCGGCGCCCGCGCCGCGCCGGACAACCTTGCGCACCGGACAGCCGCAGTTAAGGTCGATCCAGTCAAAGCGGCCGAGATTTTCGATATACCGGGCGGCTTCGACCATCGCTTCAACCGACTTGCCGAAAATGTGCCCCGCGATCGGATGGTCGAGTTTGGAAACTTCCAGGAATTGGAACGTCTTCTGCGAGTCGCGTCGGATTCCCTCGGCGCTGGTCACCTCGGTATAGCAGGCTCCCGCGCCATTCTCTTTACAGATGGAGCGGAACGCGGCATCGGTGTAACCGGCCATCGGCGAGAGCATGACAGGAAACTCAATGGTGACTGTTCCAAATTTAAGGGGTTTCAACATCGGGAGAAGATAGCACCTGCGAATCGCGCGAATCGACACGAAAAGGCGTGTTCGGTTTCCGAAAGCAAATACTGGAAGGGATGGCAAAAACAGCGTATACCTCTTCCGGTGTTTGGACACATTCTCCGGAGAACAGTTATGAGCAGTACATTCGGCACAATCTTCAAAGTGACCACGTTCGGTGAATCGCACGGCAAGTCGGTCGGCGCGATTGTAGACGGCTGTCCCGCCAATCTGCCGCTGACGGAGGCGGATATTCAGCCGCAACTCGACCGCCGTCGGCCCGGTCAAAGCGCTTTGACCACGCCGCGCGACGAAGCGGATCGGGTGACGATTCTTTCCGGCACGGAAAACGGCGTAACGCTCGGCACGCCGATCGGCCTTTCGGTGAATAACCGCGACCAGCGCCCGGGCGATTACGGCGATATGTCCGGCGTGCCGCGTCCGTCGCATGCGGATTATACCTATTTGATGAAGTACGGCGTGAAGGCGTCGAGCGGCGGAGGCCGCTCCAGCGCGCGGGAAACCATCGGTCGCGTAGCGGCCGGCGCCATTGCGGAAAAGTGGCTGAAGACGCGCTTCGGCGATGTCTCGATCATCTCTTACGTGAGTTCGGTCGGAACAATCACCGCGCCGGAAATTGCCGCTGAAGGGCTGACTCGGGAACTGGTCGATGCCAATCTGGTGCGCTGTCCGAACGCGGAGACGGCGCAGAAAATGATTGCCGCCATCGAAAAGGCGCGCGATGAAAAGGATTCGCTGGGCGGAACGCTGACGTGCATCTGCCGCGGCTTCCCTGCCGGGCTGGGCGAGCCGGTGTTTGATAAGCTGGAGGCGATGCTGGCGCAGGCGATGCTTTCGATTCCGGCGGTGAAGGGTTTTGAAATCGGATCCGGGTTTGCCGGCACGCTGATGCGCGGCTCTCAGCATAATGATGCCTTTGTTCAGAAAAACGGACGCCTTGGCACAAAAACGAATTACAGCGGCGGAGTGCAGGGCGGAATTTCGAACGGCGAACCGGTCGTCTTCCGGATTGCGATCAAGCCGGTGGCAACGATCGGGCAGGCTCAGACAACGGTTGCTTTGGACGGACGTCCGGTCACGTTGGAGGCCAAGGGCCGGCACGATCCGTGTGTCTTGCCGCGCGCCGTTCCGATTGTCGAGGCGATGGCCGCGCTGGTTTTGGCCGACGCCGCTCTTCGTCAGGAATATCGCGTCTGAATCGCGTTAAAACGGGCAGATATATTTTGCTTTCCACCGATTTTTTATTACTCTAACACGCTTTTCAACAATGGTAGGTGTAGCTCAGTTGGTTAGAGCGTCAGATTGTGATTCTGAATGTCGCGGGTTCGAATCCCGTCACTTACCCCATTTTCCTGCCCGTACGAAGGCGCGAGGAGCCGCTCATGCATAAGAGAAAAGACGAGATCCGGGACATCTATCAGGGCGTCACCCGCGACGTTGAGGCTGATTTTACTCCGCAAGTTGCACAGGAGCAGATTGAAGAACGTCAGCGCGAATTGCGCCGCAGCCGGATTGTCGCGTTTTTTTTCGGCTCGCTGGTTCTCGTGCTTTCTGTAGCTCTGGTCGCCGTGGTAATCCGCGATTTTCTGGGTGAACGGAAAGTATCTGAGAAAGTCCGCACTCCGGAGACGCCCTATATTCCGCGCTATTCACTGCCGCTGGACTCCCTCTGGGTGATGGACTATCAGCAGGCGGCCGCACAGGCGGAAGTCGGAGAAAAACCCGGACCAAAACCGTTTTCCGTTAAATGGGTAAAGCAGGCGGCCTATCACATCATTATGGGACAGCAGGCGCTGTCTGTTAACGAACCCAAGCAGGCGCTGGAGCATTTCCAGAAGGTAACGGAAATCTATCCGGACATCGAAGGGCTACATCGCGCGGTCGGAATGCTTTACCTGCAGAGCACAAACTATGCGCTGGCGGCACAGCACCTTGAAAAAGCGTTGACCGAGAAAGAAGATCCCGATGTGGTTAATAATCTGGCTGTCGCCTATATCGGCACAGAAGAATACGATAAGGCCGAGAAGCTCCTGAAGCGTGTGTTGGAACTGGAACCGGAAAACCCGGGCGTCCACAAGAATCTTGCCGCGCTCTACCGCAAGATGAAGCTCGACGATAAGGCCTGTTATCATTTCGAAAAGTACATCGACCTGCAACCAAGCGATCTGGACACCATGCAGACATACGCGCTCTATCTGGCGAAGCTGAGCCGGTGGAAAGAGGCGGCGGATTTTCTGACTAAACTGACGCAGGAAGTAACGGATGTCGCGCCGATCTACTTCCTTCTGGCGCAGGTGCAGGTGCAGAATGGCCAGCCGGATAAAGCCATGGACGCGCTTAAACGGGGAATTCAACTGACGGATCCGGAGCTGGCGCTGGCGTGGATGCGCCGCGAGGAATTCAATAAGATCCGCAACGCGGGCAACTTTAAAAATCTGGTTGATCAGTTGGAAATCGCAACGGTGTCTCTGGAAAAAGCCGGCACCCCTCAGCGGCCTGTCGAGACACGAACGAATCCTCCGCCCGCAGGCCAATAGGGTTCGCTCCCGCATTCACTGCTCAGAGTCTGCGCCGGACGGAATATTTCCTGAAGCCGCCGAACCGCGTCGGCGTCGGCCTTTTTGTCAATCACGGCCAGCGTATGCAGCCGGTTGACGCCCTCTTTTTGTAAAAGACGGATCGTGCGTGCCGTGCTGAACGGGTCACCATCCGTCACCAGCATCCACTGCTTTTTCTCGGGCAGACACAGCGCCATCGCCGAATCGCCCGAGCGAAGAATCTTTATGTCGTGATCCAACGTAACATGCCCTGCGCCCCACAGCAGGCAGGACGACAAAACCAGCAACAGCGCACCTTTCCGCCAGCGGACGGGCCCGGTGAAAAACAAAACCAGCCCGGCGTACCAGAGACCGGTTACCAGCGCAGAGGGCGCGCGAACAGCGAGGCAGGCTCCAGGCAAAGGGGAAAGGCGCTCAACAATCCATATCAACAGGCCGATAAATACCAAATTGGCCTGATTGAAAAGCGCCGCCGCTGCGGGGAAAAACAACATCCCGCCCAGCAGCGCCAGACATCCGGCCAGCATGACCATGAACGTCAGCGGGATAACCGCCAGATTGCCGATCAGCGCCGCCGGAGAGAGCGTGTTGAAAAAATACGCAGTAATCGGCGCGGAAAAAAGCCAGGCCGCCAACGAAGTAAGCGCTATCAACCCGAGATTGCGCAGCAGGGCGGCGGCGGGATGTTTTCCGCTGAGCTGTTTAAGGGGAATATCCCATCCGGCCAGGCGAAATCCGTTGATCTGCCGCATGGCCCAGCCGTTCACAATGATGAGCCCGCACACGACAACAAAGGACAGTAAAAATCCCGGGTCGCCGATATTCGCAGGTTGAAATGCCAGCAATAAAATCGTGGCCAGCGCAATGGACGAGGCCGCATCGGGACGGCGGCCGGCCAGTGGCGCCGCAAAAAAGACCCCCGCCATCGCGAGAGCGCGCAATGCGCTCGGTTGAAGCCCTGTGGTGAAAATATAAAGAAAAAGGGCCGGGAGCAGTGACAGCCCCCAGCGGGGACGGGCCACACCAAAAATTTTCAGCCCGGCGATAAAGATAGCGCCTAAAATCACAACGTGCTGACCGGAAATGGCAAAGATATGCAGCGTTCCGGTGCGGGTGAACATTTGATAAAGATCCGGGGGAATGGCCTGCCGGTATCCCAGCAACATGGCATGCAGCAGTTGCGTCTGTTCGGGAAACGACTCCACACCCAAACGAAGCCATGCGGCGGCGCGGCGGCGGACTTCATAACACCGGCTGGCCAGCGAAGGTCGAGCCTCTTTGATTTTGCAGGCGTCCGCTCCCGAAACGCTCAGAAATCCGTCCGCTCCGCCGCGCGGTCTTTCATAGCCGGTATAACGTCCTTTCAACCGCCACTGTTCTCCGAACCGAACCGGGGCGGAAGATTTTTTCAGATAAACCCGCAGTACGGCGTCGGATGGAAATTGTTCTTCTCCATGCTGGACGGTCGCCGTGCGAAACAGAAAAGAAACGGTTTCGTCCGCGCTGGAAACAGACGGCTCATCTTCGACCGTGCCGGTCAGTTCCTGGTCGTGGAAGTTCACTTCGGCGACCGGAAGCGCCGCGCGGGAAGGGCTGGGCATTTCTCTAATCGCGGCGTGTGTGGCGGCAAGCAGACCGCAGACAATATAAATCAGCGGAGTTGTCCGCCTGTTGCGCAGAACCTTCCAGCTGGCAAAGGCCAACAGCAGAGCGCCCGCGCCAAGCATCAGCAAAGGAGAACCGCCAATCCCGCGCTGGATGCCCAGACCCGCCGCTATAGACAGGGCGATTCCGACCAGCGGGCGCCGCACCTGTTGAGCCAAGATCATGCCGCCCTCGCGTTTATTTTTGTCGCTTGATAATCCTCTGGTCTGCCGGCTTCTCCATTTCGCCGCCGAGGAGATATTCCGCTTTCTTTTCCGCTTCACGCTGACTCATCGCTTCAATGGCCCTGCGTCCTTCAATACCGATGATACGGTCCGTGAACGAGCGGAATTCGGGGTTTTCGCGCACCGGATCAAAGAGCGGGTCTCTAAACCAGGAGGAGACGGTCGCTCCACCGAAAAGGCCGGCCGCCTGCCCCATGAAAATCACTGCTTTTCCCGCCTCGTTCTGCTGCGCATAACAGCGTGCGAGCATCTGATAATAATCCGGCTTTGGATCAAGTTTTGTCAGCTCCAGATAATATGGGACGGCATTCTGATAGTCGTTCCGGTCAAAATAAATTTTTCCGCACCCTTCCAGCGCGTCTCTGTTTTTGGTTTCATTTTCCAGAACTCGCTTGAACAAGGCCAGTGCGGCTTCTTGGTTGCCCAGCTTGATCTGCCCGGCAGCGGCAATAGAAAGCACGCCCGCATCATTCGGCTGATCCAGAAGAATCCGGTCCGCCAGCATCACTCCGGCAACAGTTTGTCCGCTCTCCTGCAGGGCCTTCAGTAAACTCCTTTGCAGACCCGGTTGCTGGCTGTTCTGATCCAACAAGCGGAGGCACAACGGAACCGCTTCGGCATATCGCCCCCGGCGCATATAAATATCGACCAGAAGTTTCTGCACCGCCGAGTTGTCCGGCGCGATGCGCAACGCCTGCCCCAATCGCTGAATTGCATCCTCGTCAACGCCCCTGATGGCGAACGCTTCGGCCGAACGCAAGAGCCGCGCGGCCAGATCCCACTGCCCCAGCCGCTGTTCGATCAGCGCGGAATCAACAACCAGTTCCTGTGCCGCCAGAGTTCCGGCAGAAACAGCGACGGGTATGGACGATTTTTCCATCACGGCGGCGGCGGCTTCCCACCGCTGCCGCTCTTTGTCAGACGGTTTGGCCGTGCGACCCAGCACCAGCTTCAGCGCAAAAAATCCGCCCACCAGTAGCACAACGATCAGAACCGCCCGGAACAGGAGAACCGCAATCGCCCAGTCGCTGGCGCGGTTGTTGTTTTCACGGCGGCGAGCCGGACTATGCTGCGAGGTTCGGTGAGTCTGGCGCGTGTCCCTGCCGTCGTGATATTCATCTAATGGAGTGTGCCCGACATGCTGTGAGTAGAAGTTATCGGAATCCGGTCTTGCGGGTTTCGCGCGGACTTCGTCCGGCCGGGCCTTTTTTTTGCGGAATAATTTCATGACTTCATGCGCTCCGGGCTGAAAATAAAACGGTTGCAGTATCGGGCGGGCTGCGTAAAGTGTCAAGCATCCGCGGGCTGCCGGACAAGGCCCGCCTGGAGATGTTTATGGAAATTTTTATTCTGATTCTTTTGGCGTTGCTGGTACTGGTTCAGCTCGGCCTGGCGCTGCACGGAAGCGCCCGGCAGGACACGCGTCTTGAGATGCTTACGCGTGGTCTCAATACGCTGACTGAACAGCTGGATTCCCGTTCCCGCAAAAGCGAAGAAGCGGTTCAGACGCAAATTGAAAAACTGATCACCTCCAATAACCAACGGCTGGATCAGATCGGCGAAAAGGTCGAGCAGCGCCTCGAAAAAGGATTCAAGGAAACCACGACCGTTTTCGGCGATGTTCTGAAGCGGCTGGCGCTGATCGACAAGGCTCAGGAAAAAATAGACAAACTCACCGTGAATGTCGTCAGTCTTCAGGAGGTGCTTTCTGACAAACGTTCGCGCGGCGCTTTTGGCGAGGTACAGCTTGGCGCGCTCATTTCCAACATGATGCCTGAAAACAGCTATTCCCTTCAGCACACCTTTCCAAATGGCGTGCGCGCCGACTGCGTGCTGTTTCTCCCCGAACCGACCGGCACCATTTGTATTGATTCAAAATTCCCGCTCGAAAGCTATCAACGCATGACCGACCTGTCGCTGGGCGATGCCGACCGCACCGCCGCCGAGCGGCAGTTCCGGCAGGACATCAAAAAACACATCAAGGATATCGCTGGAAAATACATTATTCCCGGCGAAACCTCTGACGGAGCCATGATGTTTATTCCGGCGGAGGCGGTCTTTTCCGAAATTCACGGGCATTATCCGGAGCTTGTAGAAGAGGCGCAACGCGCCCGCGTCTGGATGGTCTCGCCGACCACCATGATGGCCGTGCTCACCACCGCCCGGGCCGTGCTGAAAGATGCCGCGACCCGCCAGCAGGTGCATGTCATCAAAGATCATCTGGTGGCGCTGGCACAGGATTTCGGCCGGTTCCAGGAGCGGATGGACAAACTGGCCGCGCATATCGGCCAGGCGCACAAAGACGTCGACGACGTACAGACCTCCGCGCGGAAAATCACCAGCCGTTTTGGCAAAATTGAAAAGGTTGAGCTCTCCGGCGAACACCCCGCCCTGCCGGACGATGCGAACGAGGATTAAGCAGGAAAAGTCCGTTGGGTTTCGGATTTGAACTCCCGGGGTGAAGGTGGTACGTTGCCCGCCGTTAATCAAAAGGAGAGAACCATGGCTTATGTAATTTCTAATGACTGCTCAATGTGCGGTGCTTGCGAAAGTGCGTGTCCGGTAGAAGCAATCAGCGCAGGTGACGGCAAATACGTTATCGACGCCGGCAGCTGCACCGACTGCGGCGCCTGCGAAGCGACCTGCCCGATGAGCGCTATCAGCGCGGCTTAATTAAGGCTGGTTGTGAACATGAAAAGCCCCCCGCTTAGGCGAGGGGCTTTTTTTATGCCGGGAAAAAGCGAAGCAGGGCCAGTGTGGAAACGATGCCCGTCAGCATACCGAAGAAAACCTCCAGACGCGTGTGCCCCAGCAGTTCCTTCAGCTTGACCTCGGAGAAGTGGTGCTCTTTGAATACCTCGTCAACGATCTGATTGAGCAGGCGGGCCTGTTTTCCCGCCGCCGCACGTACTGTCTGGGCATCGAACATCACAATCGCGGCGAAAAAGAAGCTCACAGTAAATGCGGTTGAGGCGAAACCTTCAGTCAGCCCCATGGCCGTCGCCACTCCGCTGGCCAGCGCGGAATGAGCGCTTGGCATTCCGCCGGTACTCGCCAGATAACTGAAATCCAGCCGGTGGCTTTGCGCCAGACAAATAATCATCTTGGTTGTCTGCGCCACCAGCCAGCTGGCTACGCCGGCCCACAAAGCGATATGAAAAAAATGCATTGGTTTTACCTGTCAGAGCTGCCCTTGAAAACGAGGAGAATAATAAAGAGCATATCGTCGCCCGGCGCAACCTTTTTAAAGCATTCTGGAGCTCGTTAAAAATGTCATACCTGTTTTGGAGGGTCGTCGGCCTCGACGACCAAGGACAGCGAGGCCGCTGTCCCTCCAGCAACTAAGCATTCCACGGCGGTGTTTCAGAGAGAACCGCATTAAAACGGGCAATCAGATCGTTTTGATACCCGCCAGCGAAGGTTCCGCTGAAAATGCGCTGAAGAGCCTCTTCACGCAGCTCAATCCAGCTGGCGTTTTCTGCGCCGGGAATAATCGGGAAAAAGAGACAGCCGACGGCGCGGGCTGTTTCCAGATCGCCCGGCGCGTCACCGACCATCACCGTCCGCTCCGGCGCATAGCGGCCATTCATCGCGGTTCCGAGCGACTCGGCTTTCGACCCCAGTTCCGCGCCGGCAATCACATCAACAAACCGAACCAGCCCGGCATTACGCCACTCATGAACCAGCGCCGCTTCGTCTGTTTGGGAAACCACAATCGCGTCGGCGGTTGCGCGGATTTTTTCCAACCCTTGGACAACTTCCCCGAACATCGGCATCTCCGAAACCGCCGCGATCTCTTTGCTCACCGACCGGCTCCAATCCAGCACCCGCTTCAGCTCCGGATCACCGGTTACAGCAATCCGCTTCGCCAGCTCGTCAGCGCTCAGCGGAACGCCCGATTTCACAAACGCTTCCAAGGATCGGAAGTCCGGCGGGGCTGTCATATTTTGGAAAATCCGCAGCAGCAGTTCAAAACGGTTCAGGCCGCGCCACGGCGAAAAAAGCGCCGTCCACTCCGCCACTTGCCGGAACTCGGACTCGACCGCTTCCAGCCCCCAAAACTTGATGATGCCGGTATGAAAAATCCGCTGCTTAATCGTCATGCTGTCGAACACGCAGCCGTCGGAATCAATCGCGACCAGCACGTCATGCTTCGGCTTCAAATGAATCAAGTCGTCTTTTTGCCAGGTTTTCTTCATCCGCCGCAGGCTACCCGTTTGCCCCCGCCCTGTCCAGCGGCGGAAAAGAACCAAAATGATTTCATGACTCGCCGTAGCCGCTGAATCTGTGAAGCAAATCGGCGAAGGCGGTTGCCCTTTCCGCCCGCCCCTGCTAAAAACATCCCGTATTCGGGCTTTTCTGTCGGATGAACTGCTGGAAGGAAAGAATGGAACTATGGAAAAACTGATTCACATTATTGTTCCGATTGCTGGCGGGCTGTTCTTGATTCTTACTCCTTGGTTGGGCGCGCGTGCGCCTGTTCGGTGGTGCAAGGCCGGGGGTCACCCACGGTTCAAGATTGGTGCCGCGTTGGCCGGTTGTTTCTGGCTAGCAAGCGGCACTTGTAAGATTCTGATCGCATCCACTTCGCTTGAGCTCTCGCCGCCAACATTGGCCTGGCTCGAATACTTTAGGTTTATTTTCAGCACCATTGCTGTTGGCAACCTGCTGATACTGTTGTTATTTGCGAATGTCGGTTTCGAGAATAAAGAAAACAAATAGGGACCTCCAAACAAACGTCAGGGGCTATTTGGCTCAGAATCTGCGCCGCGGCCTCAACGAGGACGTTACATTTCGCTGACTTTCGTTTCCTCCTGTAAAACTTCCAGTCCGAAGCTTGTCCAAGCCTTGGAATTCAGGCTAAATGTGCTCCCACGACGAAAGGGTTTCTCTGATGAAGGTGCTGGTGATTGGAAACGGCGGACGGGAACATGCGCTCTGCTGGAAACTGAAAAACGATTCGCGCAAGCCGGAGCTTTTCTGCGCGCCCGGTAACGCCGGTACCGCTCAGCTCGGCACGAACCTTTCCCTTTCCGCCACCGATGTCGCCGGAGTCGTCAGCTGGGCCAAAGCCAATAAGCCTGACCTGACCGTGATCGGCCCGGAAGCACCACTCTGCGCCGGTCTGGCCGACGCGCTGGAAGCGGAAGGCTTCCGCGTTTTCGGTCCGCGCAAAGCCGCCGCCGAACTGGAAGGCAGTAAAAAATTCGCCAAGGAAATCATGGAAGCCGCCGAAGTTCCGACCGCTGCCTGCGCCGTTTTCACCGACGCCGATAAAGCCTGCGCTTATGTCCGCCGGCGCGGCGCGCCGATTGTCATCAAAGCCGACGGCCTCGCCGCCGGTAAAGGCGTCACCGTTGCCGAAACGGTCGGCCAGGCCGAAGACGCTATCAAAGACGCGCTCGGCGGAGCGTTCGGCGACGCCGGAAGCCGCGTCGTCATCGAAGATTTTCTGGTCGGCGAAGAAGCATCCATTCTCGCGCTGATCGACGGCGAACACGTCGTGATGCTCGCTTCGTCGCAGGATCACAAGCGCGTGTTCGACGGCGACCTCGGCCCGAACACCGGCGGCATGGGCGCCTACTCACCCGCACCGGTCGCCACCGACGCCGTGCTCGATATCGTCCGCACCGAAGTGTACGGCCGCACACTGGCCGAACTGAAAAAGCGCGGCATCACCTACAAGGGCGTGCTCTACGCCGGGCTGATGATTCATAACGGCCAGCCGAGCGTGGTCGAGTTCAACTGCCGCTTCGGCGATCCCGAAACGCAGGCGGTGCTCGCCCGCTGGGACGGCGACATTATTCCGGCGCTCGAAGCCTGTATTGACGGCACCCTTTCCGAAGATTTGATCCGCTGGAAAAAAGAGCAGTCCGTCTGCGTTGTGATGGCGGCGGGCGGCTATCCCGGCGACTATAAAAAGGGCGATGAAATTTCCGGCCTCGCCGCGGCGGCGGAACATGCCGTCGTCTTCCACGCCGGAACCGCGCTCAAGGACGGCAAGGCCGTCACCGCCGGCGGGCGCGTACTCGGCGTGACCGGGATCGGCAAGGATCTGCGCGCCGCCGTGGATAATGCCTACGCCGCCGTGAAAAAAATCTCGTGGAACGGCGCTTTTTACCGCAAAGATATCGCTCACCGTGAACTGAAGAGGAGCTGACTATGGCTAAACCGCAAGTTGCAATCGTAATGGGAAGTTCCAGTGATTGGAAAACCGTCGAGAGCTGTTTCCAAACCTTGGAAGAATTCGGAATTAAAACCGAAGTGAAAGTAATGTCGGCCCACCGGACACCGCACGAAGCGTGCGAGTTCGCCGAAAACGCCGCCAAGAACGGTTTCAAAGTGATCATCGGCGCGGCCGGCGGCGCGGCGCATCTCGCCGGAGTTCTCGCCGGACACACGATTCTTCCAGTCATTGGAATTCCGATGCCGGGATGGGCGCTCGACGGAATGGATTCGCTCCTTTCGACGGTGCAGATGCCGAAAGGCGTTCCGGTTGCCACCGTCGCGATCGGCAAAGCGGGCGCGATCAACGCCGCGATTCTTGCCGTGCAGATGCTGGCGCTTTCCGACGCGGGTCTGAAACGGAAGCTGGTGGCCTACAAAGCTAAAATGCGCAAAGAGGTGCTCAAGTCGAACGCCGATTTGCAGAAGCAAATCAATGGCTGAAATCGTCCAGATCAACGCCGACAGGCCCGAGCCGGAAATCATCCGCCGGGCCTGTATACTTTTGGAGGCGGGCGAACTGGTGGTGGTGCCGACCGAAACGGTCTACGGCATCGCCTGCGATCCGGCGCACCTCGAAAAACTCTACGTCGCCAAAGAGCGCGAGCGCGGCAAACCGATTGCGCGGTTGGCCGCCAGCCTTGAACAGGTCGCGGCGCTCGGCGCGAACTTTGGAAAACATGGACGCGCACTGGCATCAACATACTGGCCCGGCCCGCTGACACTGATTCTCGATACGCCGGGCGGGTCGACCGGCTTCCGCGTTCCGGCGCACGAGGTTCCGCTGACGCTGGCCCGCGCTTTCGGGCGGCCAATTGCTCTGACCAGTGCCAACAAAAGCGGCGGCGCGGATGCCGTTTCCGCTCAGGAGGCTTTCCAAACTCTGGAAAATCATGTCGCTCTGTTCCTTGATGCTGGCGAATGTTCCGGAAAAAAACCCAGTACGGTTGTCCAATGTTTAGACAATGAGGTAAAAATCCTGCGCGAAGGCGCGGTTTCCAGAAAAGACATCGAACGGATGATTGTATGAAAAAGCTGATATTTGTCTGCACCGGCAACACCTGCCGCAGCCCGATGGCTGAAGGCCTTTTAAAACACATGATCGGACCGGAATACGGCTGGGAGATTTCCTCGGCGGGGGTCTGCGCCGCAAATGGAGATTCGGCCAGCCCAAACGCCGTTGAGGCGATGCGCGAAAGGGGTATGAAAATCTCCGCACACCGCTCGCGGCACCTTTCGCCGGAGCTGATTAAAGAGGCCGACATGCTGGTCGTCATGACCTGCGGGCACCGCGACGCCATTGTCGCCATCGCCCCTGAAAGCGCGGGTAAAGTTTTCTTGCTAAAATCGTTCGGAATCCCACAATCGACCCTTGATATTTACGACCCGGTCGGGGAGGCGCTGGATGTATACCGCCGCGTGCGCGACGAAATTGACGCCGCTTTACCCGACCTGATTCTTTATATGATGGAAAAGAGGAGCTGACATGAAGATTGTTATGGGTGCCGACCACGGCGGCGTTGAGCTGAAAGCTAAGTTTGTAACTGTTTTGAAGTCGAAGGGTTTTGAAGTCGAAGACGTCGGCACCAACACGGCCGAATCCGTTGACTATCCCGATTACGCGGCCGAAGTCGCCCGCCGGATTTCCCAAGGCGAAGCCGATCAGGGAATCCTGATCTGCAACACCGGGATCGGCATGAGCATCACCGCGAACAAGTTCCCGCGGGTGCGCGCCGCCGTCTGCTGCACGTCGGAAATGGCCAAGCTGACCCGTATTCACAACGCATCTAACGTCCTGTGTCTCGGCGCAAACAATGTCACGGACTCCGTTTCACTGGAAATTCTCGAAGCGTGGCTGGCCAATAAGCCGGAAACCGGCGGACGGCACGAACGCCGCCTCAATAAGATCAAGGCCTTCGGCAAAAGCACCAGCGACGCCATCGCGCTCTATGACGCCGATCCGGCAATGTACAAAATCCTCCGCGACGAAAATGTCCGGCAGAAAAATAACATTGAGCTGATCGCCTCGGAAAATATCGTCAGTCAGGCCGTGCGCGAAGCGCAGGGTTCGCGTTTGACCAACAAGTACGCCGAAGGTTATCCGGGCAAACGCTGGTACAACGGTTGCGAATGCGTGGATGAAGCCGAGCGGCTCGCCATCGACCGCGCCAAAGAAATGTTCGGCGCCGAGCACGTCAACGTCCAGCCGCACTGCGGAAGCAGCGCCAATATGGCGGTCTACTACGCCGTCCTCGAGCCGGGCGACACCATTCTCGCCATGAGCCTCGCCGAAGGCGGGCACCTGACCCACGGCCATCCGATGAATTTTTCGGGCCGCTTCTTTAAGATCGTCCCTTACGGCGTCCGCAAAGATAACGAGCAGATTGATTACGACGAACTGCAACGCCTCGCCGAAGAACACAAGCCGCGCATGATCGTGGCCGGCGCGAGCGCCTATTCACGGATCATCGATTTTAAACGGATGCGCAAAATCGCTGATTCTGTCGGCGCCTACTTCATGGTCGATATGGCGCATATCGCCGGCCTCGTCGCGGCAGGCTGCCACCCGAGCCCGATTTCGGACGCCGATTTCGTGACGACCACGACGCACAAAACTCTGCGCGGCCCGCGCGGCGGCATGATTCTCTGCAAAGAAAAATTTGCGGCGGATATCGACCGGCAGGTATTCCCCGGCATTCAGGGCGGCCCGCTTATGCATGTGATCGCCGCCAAAGCGGTCGCCTTCGGCGAAGCGCTGGCTCCGGAATTTAAAACCTACCAGCAACAGGTCGTTAAAAACGCCAAGGCGCTGGCTGAGGCGATGCAGGCTAACGGCTTCCGCATTGTTTCCGGCGGAACGGACAACCATCTGATGCTTGTCGATGTCAGCTCGTGCGGTCTGACCGGCAAGGATGTGGCCAATGCGCTGGATAAAGCATCGATCACCGCCAATAAAAACGGCATCCCGTTCGACCAGAAGAGTCCGTTCGTCACCTCCGGCGTGCGCCTCGGAACGCCAGCCGTCACCACGCGCGGCATGAAGGAAGCAGATATGGTGCAGATCGCCGACTTCTTTAAAGCCGTCACGGACAATATCGGCGACGAAAAGAAGCTGGCGGAAATTCGCGCAGAAGTCATCGCCTTCTCGAACCGCTTCCCTCTGCTGTAAAGCTTACTTGAGATAAGAGGAAAGCGTGGCGGGCTCGCCGGCGACGGAGAGCGGCGATGATAGGCCCGGAATCGCGGAGGCTTTTATCTGATTGGTATCTATCGAGGCCAGCATTTCGACATCGGGCGCTTTAACCACGGCCATCGAACCGACCGACGCATCCGGCAAGGGGCGTTCGAGCAGGTGCAAGCCTAGAAAAAGCACAAAGAGCGCCGCGACGCCATACCGCGGCTGAGCAAACATCCATCCAAAGCTCTTGTCCGGAAACAGTGTCTGTATGTTGCTGGTTGAGCGAACGGCGCGCATCGTGTTCTGAATATTTTTTTCAGCACGTCCCGCATCCGGATGCTCGTAGGCCTTGAGCGCCAGCAACCCGGCGATATCCAGCTTTACACCCTCTGTTTTTTTATTTTTGCTCATTTCATGAACTCCGCCAGTTCTGCCTGCAACTGTTTATGCGCATAAAACAGGCGCGATCTCACGGTTCCCTCCGAACAGCGCATCACTTTGGCGATTTCTCCGTGGGGCATTCCCTGCACATCGTACATCGTGACCACTGCTCTGTGCTTCTCGGACAGCTTCAGCAGGGCCTTGTTCATTTTTTCCTGAAATTCTCCGAGGCTCATTTTCCGTAAAACCGACCCTTTGCTGGAGAATTCGCGGTAGGATTCGGCGGTTTTAATGTCCGGGTCAAACTCGTCGAAGGCGACCGTCTGGCGGCGGTTGCGCCGTTTACGGAAATTGATGGTGCGGTTCAGGGCGATGCGATAGATCCAGGTATAAAATCCTGACTGCTCGCGGAAGTGGCCGAGCGCCTTCCAGGCTTTGACAAAAACCTCCTGCGCCAGATCTTCGGCATCCTCGCGGTTGCTGGTCATGCTGTAAACCAGCCCGTAGATTCTGCCGTGATAGCGCCGGACGAGCTCTTCGTAGGCGGCGGTGTCGCCAGCCTGCGAACGATGAACCAGATCGAGATCGCCTGGCCCTTCGGGACGTTGATCTACTTTGGGATTTTCGCTCATTTTTTCCAATGCTCGGAACTGCTTATAACCGTTTTTCCAACCCTTGGAAAAAGAAAAGCGCCCCGAAAAATTCCGGGGCGCTTTTTGAACCGTCGAACCGGTTCGATTAACCCTGAATGGCAGCCTGCGCGGCGGCCAAACGGGCGATCGGTACGCGGAACGGCGAGCAGCTGACGTAGTTCAGTCCGACTTTGCAACAGAACTTCACGCTGGCCGGGTCGCCGCCGTGTTCGCCGCAAATCCCGCACTTGAGATCCGGACGGGTCGAGCGGCCCTTTTCCACGCCCATCTGCACCAGCTGGCCTACGCCGCGCTGGTCGAGGTGCTGGAACGGGTCGCACGGCAGCAGTTTTTCCTGCAGGTAATCCGGCAGGAAGGAACCGATGTCGTCACGGCTGAAGCCGAAGGTCATCTGCGTCAGGTCGTTGGTGCCGAAGCTGAAGAATTCAGCCGATTCCGCAATTTCGTCGGCTGTCAGGGCGGCGCGCGGAATTTCGATCATCGTGCCAACCATGTATTTCAGCTTCACGCCTTCTTTCTTGATCACTTCTTCGGCGGTTTCGCGGACGATCTTCACGAGGAAGTCGAGCTCGGCTTTGGCGCCAACGAGCGGGATCATGATTTCGGGCAGCACTTTGATTTTCTTCTTGGCCTTGCCGACTTTACAGGCGGCGGCGATGATCGCGGTGGTCTGCATGACGCACAGTTCAGGATAAGTCACGGAGAGGCGGCAACCGCGGTGTCCGAGCATCGGATTGAACTCGTGCAACTGCTGAACACGATCAGCAACCTGTTTCGCCGGGACATTCAGACGTTTCGCCATTTCCGCCTGATCTTTGGCGGTGTGCGGAACGAATTCATGCAGCGGCGGGTCGAGCAGGCGAACGGTGACGGGCAGGCCGTCCATCGCCTTGAAGATGCCTTCGAAGTCCTTCTGCTGCAGCTTGAGCAGTTTGGCGAGAGCTTTCTTACGGCCCGCTTCGTTATCGGCAATGATGAACTCGCGGATCGCCCAGATGCGGTCGCCTTCGAAGAACATGTGCTCGGTGCGGCAGAGGCCGATCCCTTCGGCGCCGAACTCACGGGCGTTCTGCGCATCTTTCGGTGTGTCGGCATTGGTGCGCACGTTGATCTTACGGTTGGCGTCCGACCACTGCGAAATCTGTTCGTACATTTTGTAGATCGGGTGTTTCTTGGCGACGGCATTATTATCCACCACGCCGGAAACCACCGGGCTCGACTGCGTCGGGATCTGGCCTTCATAGACCATACCGGTTGAACCGTTGAGACTGATGAACTCGCCCGCTTTGTAGGCTTTCTTGCCGACGGTGACGGTGCGTTTCTTGTAGTCGATCTGAAGCGCGCCTGCGCCGCAGATACAGCACTTGCCCCAGCCGCGCGCAACAACCGCAGCGTGGGAGGTCATACCGCCGGTGGAAGTGAGTACGCCCTGCGCCGCCCACATGCCGCCGACATCTTCGGGGCTGGTTTCGTGACGGACGAGAATGACTTTGGCTTTCGGATCTTTCGCCACGGCCGCTTCGGCTTCTTTAGCGTCGAATACGATTTTACCAACCGCGGCGCCGGGTCCTGCGGGCATTGCGGTGGTGATCAGCTTGGCTTTCTTTTCAGCCGCGATATCGAAGATCGGGAACAGCAACTGTTCGAGGTCTTCGCCGGAAACGGTCATCAGCGCTTCTTTCGATGTCAGAATCTTGGGCAGCGCTTTGCCGGTGTAGACATCTTTGCCGAGTGTCATTTCGACGGCCCAGCGAACGCCTGCCAGACCGGTGCGCTTGGCGTTACGGGTCTGGAGCATCCAGAGTTTGCCTTCCTGCACGGTGAATTCCACGTCCTGCGGATATTTATAGTGCTTCTCGAGGCGGTCCATAATCTTGAGCAGATCGGTGTGCGCCTTTTTCCAGACCGGCGATTTTTCTTTCGGCATATCGTCGATGTTTTTCGGCGTACGAATACCGGCCACGACGTCTTCGCCCTGTGCATTGACAAGGTATTCGCCCATCGGCTTGCTGTCGCCGGTTCCGCCGTCGCGGGTGAAGGCCACGCCGGTTCCGGATTCGTCGCCCATGTTGCCGAATACCATCGCCTGAACGTTTACGGCCGTGCCGAGCAGGCCGGTCACCTTGTTAATCTGGCGGTATTTTTCAGCGCGCTCGGAGTTCCACGAACCGAATACGGCCTGAATGGAGAGATGGAGCTGTTCCATCGGATCCTGCGGGAACGGCTTTTTGACATGCGTCTGATAGACCTTCTTATAGATGTCGACCAGCTCTTTGAGCTGTTCGGCGGTCAGGTCGGTGTCTTCTTTGGCTTTATATTTTTTCTTCAGCTTTTCGATTTCGACTTCGAAGTGGTGGTGCTCGAGGTCGGTATAGGGACCCATCACGACGTCACCGAACATGTCGATGAAGCGGCGGTAGCAGTCCCACGCGGTGCGCTCATTGCCGGTCTGCTTGATGAAGCCGAGAACTGACTTGTCGTTCAGGCCGAGGTTAAGAACGGTGTCCATCATACCGGGCATCGAGATGGCCGCGCCGGAGCGAACGGAAACCAGCAACGGATCGGTCGCATCGCCGAGCTTTTTGCCCATCAGTTTTTCGAATTTGCTGAGGGTTTTCTTGAGCTGTTCTTCCATGCCTTCGGGATATTTGCCGCCGCTCTTGCTGTAGCAGGCGCAGGCTTCGGTGGAAATGGTGAGGCCGGGCGGAACCGGAAGGCCCGCATTTGCCATCTCTGCAAGGTTGGCTCCCTTGCCGCCGAGAATAGCCTTCATCGTTTTGTCGCCTTCGGTATGCTCTTTACCGAATCCGTAGAAGTACACGTACTGTTTTGTTGCCATCGGGTTTCTCCTGTTAGTTTTCGTTTTGCTCAACCTGCCGGTCGGCAAAAACCTTATTTTCAAAAAAAGACGGGCCATGCTAGCAGAGCACACGGGGGTGTCAAGGCAGGTTCAGGGGTGTTTGACCGGAAACCTCTCTACTGGGCGACTGCTTTTTCGTCGAGTGCGCGGCGGGCTTTTTCATGGTACGAGTTCGCTGTGTCGGGCAGTTTGAGTATTTCGAGCAGATCCGCCTCCGCCTTTTCCCTGCACCCGATTTTTATAAAAAGTGCCGCGCGGAGCTGTAGCGCAGCGGATCGCTGGATTGGATCCATCGTCGCATCATCCGCCACACAGGTATAATCTTTTTCTGCGGCGTCAAGGTTTCCGGTTTGCTCGAAGACGCATCCGCGTGTCAGCGCCATGATCCCCCGATTCTGCTTTGATTGAACGGGAAGGGAGAACGCGACATTCCATTCGGCAAATGCCTCTTTAAAGCGCCCCAGTTGGGCCAGCATCAGCGCGCGATTATGCCGCACCATGGCATGAGACGGGTCAATTTTAATCGCACGGTCAAAACTTACCACCGCTTCTTCAAAACGATTTTGCTCGCTGAGTTCCAATCCCAGATTGTTATGCACAATCCAGCTTTCACGCCCCGTATTCAGCGCCTGCTCAAATAAGGTGGTGCTGTTTTGCCAAACCGGAAGTTGGCGCAACGTGGCCCAGATACACGCCGTAAGAATAATCATCGCCAGCATGGACAAGGCTCCCCTCCGCCATTTCCAATGCTTCATCAGATCCGGCAGACCCCACGCCGCCATGATGTACAGTCCGATCGTCGGAACGTAAGTGTATCGGTCGGCCAGAGCCTGAGAACCCGCCTGAACCAGCAGCCCGCTCACCGGCAGAAGCATGCCCGTATACCAGAGCCAGCCAACGGCCAGATAAGGCCGCTTTCGAATTCCCCGAAAGGCAAGGATTGTTATGCCGAGCAAAACGGCGGAGGCCAGAGTCACCTTCCAGACCGGCAAGGCCGACCCATAGGGATATAACACCGTCAGATTGAACGGCCAAAAGGTTTTGCCTATATAGGTTGCGCAGGACGTCAGCGCATTGCCGATACGCAGCGCTACCGGAACCTTCTCTATCACTGCGCCAATATCCCGGCTGGCAATGAATGTGCCAACCGATATGATCCCGGACAGAGCAAACAGCGGGATTTTTTCAATCACGAGAAGACGCACATTTCTGCCACAGAGCGTACGGGTGCACGGAAAACTCTGCGGGCTGATTTTTTCTGCCCCCTGCCCTCTGTCTTCTGTATTCTGTCCTCCCCACGCCCGCTCCAGCGGCCAGAAGTCCAGCAACAGCAGCACGCACGGAACAGTCACCATCATCGGTTTTGACATCACCGCCAGTAGAAACAGGAAGAGTACGGTCAGGTAGCGCGATAAAGAAAATGGACGGCGGGCGTAGCGGACATACGCTCCGATAGTTAAGAAGAAAAACAGGCCGCTCAGCACATCCTTACGCTCAGCGATCCAGGCCACAGACTCGACCCGTAGAGGGTGAAACGCGAACAGCGCGGCCACAAAGACACTCTGCCACGGCGCTCCCGTCAGCGCCAGCAGCACCCAAAACAGAGCCGCTGCTGCGGCGGCGTGAATACCCACGCTCATCATGTGATGTCCGCCCGCATTCATCCCGAACAGCTCCACATCCAGCGCATGGGACAAGTAACTTACCGGTCGCCAGTAGTCGGCATGGGACAAATTGCCTCCCCAGCCGGCCGTCAGGGCCCAATAAACGGACTCGCGGGTCACCCCTTCTTGCAAATGCGGGTTTCCCGTCACAAAGCGGTAATCGTCGTAATTGACAAAGTCATACCCGCGCACCGGGAGGTAAAGGAGGACCGTTGTCAGCACCAACGCCAGGGCGATCAGCCCGTTGCGGATATCACTCCGTTTAAAAACCCATGACACCCCGTTCACACAGACCTCCGCTGTTTAAAAATTATCTGGCAAATTTGAGTTTTTTTGCGGCAACCCAAGCCATCCGGATCAGCAGCCAGCCGTGCTTCCAGCGGGAAATATTTGTACTTCCGTAGGTTCGTTGCGCATAGCGAACCGCTACATCAGCTATTTTAAAATTGAGTTTTCCTGCACCAAACAGCAGATCGAAATCTCCGAACGGATCAAACTCGCCAAAATAACTGCGATTGGCCGCCAGTCGCTCATAATCGCTCCGTCGCAGAACTTTTGTCCCGCAGAGTGTATCCTTCACGGGCTGTTCCAGAAACCACGTGAAGAGCAGGCTGAAGACTTTATTTGCGCATAGGTTGAGAAACTGCATCGCTTTGTCTTCCATTGGATAAATCAGCCGGACCCCGTTGGCAAATTCGGCGCGCCCGGTTGCGATAACATCGTAAAACTTGAGAAGGTCTTCCGGCGGCGTAGTGAGGTCTGCATCTAAGATCATCAAAACATCGCCCGTTGCCTGCGCAAATCCGGCCCGGACGGCATCCCCCTTCCCCTTCCCTTGCTGGCGAATACACCGGATGCCCCGGTCCGGAAAGGCTTGCGCAACCCGCTGCATTTCTTCCCAGGTGTGATCGCTTGAGCCGCCCTCAACAAAAATCAGCTCGGTGCTCGACCCCATCCGGGGGGTGCGCAGAACCGCCGCTTCGATGTTTCCCGCCTCATTGCGGGCAGGGATCACTACGGATACGGAAAGAGATTGCTTCGCACGGCGCGGGACGGGTCGGGCTACACAGAAGAGGGCTAGACAAAAGCAGGGGAACAGCGGTGCCAGACAGCGGTTGATCAGCTTTCCCAATCCAAAGCAAGTTGCCGGCATCAAAATATGCGCCGGGGTTTTCAGGACATCCCAGTCGGCCATATTCATAAACATGAGAATGTCGGAGCGCGCCAGCCAACTGCTTTGGGGTTGGCGCGCGCTCAATCCGAGTCGCGTTGCCAGAGTGAGTAAGGGTCTCCACAATGTGTTATAAAAGTTTACAATCAGCCGCGTTTCCGGGTGGGAAACCTCATGCAGACGATTCAGGAGTTGTTGCACATCCGCCGCATAGTTTACCGTGTCGGAAACGATAATGTAGTCGAACGTCTCATCCAGACTCAGTTCTTCGCCGGATTGTACATGGAAGCGGCCCCCCGGCACCCGCTGGCGGGCGCGCTCGATCTGCCGTTCGGAAAGATCGACCCCTGTTTTTTTTTGGGCGCTCAGGAGTGCCAGCAGATCCCCGCCGCCGCACCCGATCTCCAGCACGCTGGCAAACGGGGGGATCAACAGGTTGTAATGATTCGCCAACATGCGCCGATACTGCTGCGCCTGCGGACTAAGGTCTTCCGCTACATTATAAAATGCGGCAATCCTTGCGAGATGCTCTTTGGCCGACGGAGTTGTATTGTTCATCAAATCATTTTCGTAAAGATTGAGTCCGGCCATGGTAGAGGGCGCACCTTCCATTTTCAAGCATTTGATCTAAAGGCCTGAGGTTGAGATGGGCGTGATGGATCATTTTTTGTACGCTGAATTTATTTATGGTCTGGTCTGCGAAAATAATTTCGCCTAGCTTTCTTTCCGCACCAGCCATGTAAGGACTCAGGATGAAAGAAAACCGAGTGGAACATGAAATTCTCCACGGGAAACGAATCGCCTCCGGCGACAGCGAACTTCTTTGGGGCTGGGGTACCCCGGCAGGTCGTTTGAGAGCACAGCGGCGCGCCGGCCTGATTGCAGAGGGCGCTCGTCTCTGCTCGAAATCGCGCGTTTTGGAGATCGGCTGCGGAACGGGCATGTTCACTGAAATGTTCTCCCGAAGCGGGTGTTCGATTATTGCGGTGGATCTGTCCGCAGAACTTTTAGAAAAAGCCGCCCTGCGCAATCTGCCAAAAGACCGGGTGCAGTTTGTTAAAAAGCCGTTCGAGTCCTGCCTGTTGGACGGACCCTTCGACGCGGTGATCGGGTCTTCTGTTCTTCATCATCTCGAAGTAGAAGCCTCTCTTCTGAAAATTTATGAACTTCTCAAGCCGGGAGGGGTGATGAGCTTTGCCGAGCCAAACATGCTAAATCCTCAAATTTTCGCCGAGCGAAAATTCCGCCGTTTTTTTCCCCGCATTTCACAGGACGAAACCGCGTTTATGCGCTCATCGCTAAAGCGATTGCTTAAAAAATCGGGGTTCTGTGATATATCCATCGTTCCGTTTGACTGGCTGCATCCCGCTGTCCCGGAAAAACTAATCCCTGCGGTTTCTGCGACGGGGCGCGTACTTGAACGGATCCCCTTTGTGCGCGAGTTTTCAGGATCGTTACACATCCTTGCCATGCGGCCTGCAGAAAACGCCACATGACAGTATAGAGAAAGGGGCTGCGGGTTCAGCCCCCTTTCCGCTCCGGCGTAAGCCTTTACCGCCGGGGGTGCAGTTTATCCAGCACCGCTTGCAGTCGAATACGCGCCGCCGCGGATTCCGGCGTATCGTTTTCGGGCAGCACCAAGGTCTCGGCATAGGGCGAGTTGCTCACGTCATAGAGCTCGCCGTTTTCGCGAAGCTTCCACCTGATATCCCGGACAAAGTATTTATCCATCTGAAGTGTATGAATCCACTCGCGAGGCGTGCCCGGCTTACCCCGGAGTTGCGGCGCAAAGCTGATTCCGTCAATCGTGTTGGATGCCGTCGTACCGGCCAGTTCGAGGCAGGTCGGCAGAATGTCCGTGAAATCAACCATATTTTCATTCACCGCGCCGGCCTTGATTCCGCCCGGCCAACTGGCCAGCATCGGCACCCACGATCCGGTGTCCCGCAAACTCGCCTTGCCACCGGGAATCTCGCGCCCGTCGCTCATCACGGTGGTCACCGAGCGGTGCGTGCCGTTGTCGCCCGAGAAAATGACCAACGTGTTTTCGCGCAGACCCAATTCCGTGAGTTTGTTCCGGACTTCACCCACCTGTTTATCAAGATATTCGATAAGGTAGGGAACGTTTTTGTTATCGCCCTGTTTCTGCCCGGCGGCACCCGTCGGTCCGTCCGGATTCAGCGGTGTGGGCAGAGTGGGAACGTGCGGAATCGGCGAGGGATAATATAGGAAGAACGGTTCAGTCCGGCCCTTCCGGCTTTCGAGGAAACGCAACACCCAGCTTTGCATCCGCGCCGGCGTATAATCCTCCGGCGTGGGCTTGCCATACAATACCAGATGCTCGCCGCCAAAAATGCACTGGCGGTCAAAACCACATTCCCGCGGATGCGGATAGTCCGTGTCCGCTTCCGCTGTCGCGGGAATTTCTTTCGAACTCGTAGGCGGGCCGATGTGCCACTTGCCCGCAATGGCGGTGACGTAGCCGGCGGCTTTCAGTTGCGCTGCGACGGTGGGATGCGCCTGCGGGTCGAGTCGCTCCGTCGCGCCGTTGCGCCCGGCGATGTCCGTGAAGCCGGTGCGAAAGTTGTATTTTCCGGTGAGCAGTTCTGAGCGCGCCGGCGAGCAGACCGGCGTGGCAAAGCAGTGTTTGAAAAGCATCCCTTCGCGGGCCATTGCATCCAGATTCGGTGTCCGCACCGCGCCAAGGCCTTTGTAGCTCGCGCCGCCGTAGCAGCCTAAGGCCTCAAAACCGAGATCGTCCGCCAGAATAACAACGATATTCGGGCGACGGGCGACGGCGCTCTCATCACCGCCGCCGCTGGCACGAGCAGTCAGCATCACAGCGGTTTCAGCAAGTAGAGCAACGATGGACAGTTTTCTTTTTAACATTCTGACCTCCTGAATGAAGGGTTCGTCCCGGAATCTAGTAATTTACACAGGTCGTTTATTCCACATCCAGCGGGCCGCCGGGACGATCTTGAATGACGGTGTGTCTGGCGTGGGCGGAGGTTTCGGGCCAGTCCTCATTATAATGCAGTCCGCGGCTCTCTTTGCGCCGCTGGGCGGAACGGACAATCAGTTCCGCCACGGCGGCGAGATTGCGCAGTTCGATCAGGTCGGCGGTGACGAGGTATTCCTTATAGTAACTGCGGATTTCCTCGCGGATGGTGTGAATGCGGCGGCGCGCCCGCGCCAGACGGCGGTCGGAGCGGACAATGCCGACGTAGTCCCACATGACCGAGCGAACTTCATTCCAGTCGTGCGCGACTACGATCTCTTCATTACTGGAAACCGCATCGCCGCATTCCCAGCGCGGAATCTTGATGTCCGCCACCGGATTATTTTCCCAAGCCCTGGAAGCTTCGTCCGCGCAGCGGTGCCCGCAGACGGCCGCTTCGAGCAGTGAATTGCTGGCAAGGCGGTTGGCGCCGTGCAGTCCGGTGCTGGAAACTTCGCCGATGGCGTACAGCCCCGGCATGGCGGTGCGCCCGTTGACGTCGGCGACCACGCCGCCGCAGGAATAATGCGCGGCAGGTACCACCGGAACCGGCGCGCGGGCCATATCAAAACCGTATTTGAGGCAGGCTTTATAAAGCGTTGGGAAGCGCTGTTGCAAAAACTCGGCGTCGCGGTGCGAAATATCGAGATAGACAAACGGATCGCCGTGCTTTTTCATGACTGAGTCGATGGCGCGCGCCGTGATGTCACGCGGAGCCAGCGCGCCGCGTTCATCGAAGTCGTAAACAAATTCTCGTCCGCGCCGGTCGATCAGTTTCGCGCCCTCCCCGCGCACCGCTTCCGAGATCAGGAAGGTTTTCGCGTCCGGATGATAAAGACAGGTCGGATGAAACTGGATCATTTCCATGTCGCGGATCGGAAGACCGGCGCGCCACGCCATCGCCACGCCGTCGCCGGTGGCGACGTCCGGATTGCTGGTATAAAGATAAGCTTTGCCTGCCCCGCCGGTGGCGAGAATCGTTATCGGCGAGCGCACGGCGAGAATTTCGCCGGAGGTTTTGTCGAGGAAGTAGCAGCCGACGCAGCGGTTTTCGCCGCTCAGGCCGATCCAGCCGGTCGGAACCACATCAATCGCCTGCCAGTTTTCAGCGATGGTGATGTTCGGGTCGGCCTTGGCGCGGGCCAGCAATCCTTTTTCGATCGCTTCGCCGGTAATGTCGCCGGCGTGGAGCACGCGGCGGCACAAATGGCCGCCCTCCTGCCCAAGATCATATTCGTCCGGATGCTCCGCGCTCCGATCAAAAAGAACGCCGGCGGATTCGAGTTCCGCAATCCGCTCCGGCCCTCCTTCAACGATGGCACGCACGGCGGATTCTTCGCTGAGCCCGCCGCCGGTCTGCAACGTGTCGGCAATATGTTCGGCCATGGAATCGGACGGATCGACCACGCAGGCGATGCCGCCCTGCGCATAGCGGGTATTGCATTCCGAAGCCTCGCGCTTGGACGCTACCAACACCTTGCCGTGCGCACTCAGCCGCAGCGCTGCCGTCAGGCCCGCCAGCCCGCTGCCGATTACCAGAAAATCTGTGTCGCGTGTCTGCATAAGTTCCAATCCTTGGAAAACCGGCGGCACGTTAGCACACTTTTCCCAAGGTGTGGAAACGGAAACTCCGGACGCTTGGCCCGAGGTTTGCCTTTGTCTTCGCAGCCGCTGCATGATAAAACGGCCCCGTGATGAAGAGATTCGCCAGATCCCACGCAGTGATTTTTGGTTAATTAAGGCTTTTTTTGCGGCGGAAGTCTGGCATTGTCCCGCGCTTTCCAGCGTATAAACCGTTTCTGAAAGGAGCCATATATGATTAAAAAAGGCGGAACCTATGTAGTGATGGGCCTGCTCAACACCGACTCCATCGCCTACGCGACGGGCAAGATGATTGAGGAGCAAGGCGGCAAGGTGATTTACACGGTGCAGAACGAGCGCCTGAAGAAGATCTTTTTCGATCGCGGCTGTACCGATATCTCGCAGGAGGAAAAAGACATGATGGACATCCGCTACTGCGAGGTGACCATCGAAAGCGAAGTCCGCGCCCTTTTCGAAGGCATCGGCAAACTGGACGGCGTCGTGCATTCGATCGGCTTCGCCAACCCCAAGACCTGCCTCGGTGATAGCATCTACACCGATGCGATGGAGGATGTTAAACAGGGTTTCCATATCAGTTGCGCCTCGCTGGCGACGGTTTCGCATTTCGCGCAGGAACACATGCACAAAGGTGGCTCGGTCGTAACGCTCTCCTTCGCCTCGCAGGTCGCCTTTCCTTTCTATAACTGGATGGGCGTAAACAAGGCGGCGCTCGAAGCGCTGGTCCGTGCGCTGGCCCGCGAATACGGCCGCGAACACGTCCGCGTCAACGCCGTCTCGGCCGGACCGCTCGCCACCAAAGCCGCCAAATCGATTCCGCACTTCGCGCATCTAGCCCGCGTCTGGAAAAAAATGAGCCCGCTGCCGTGGGATGTCGTTAACGACAAAAAAGAAGTCGCTGAAGCCGTGGTGTTCCTGCTGGGCGAAGGCTCTAAGAAAATCACCGGCCAAACCCTCTATGTGGATGGCGGCGCTTCGGTTGTCGGCGGCGAACTGCTTCCAAAAGAACGGCCTATCAAATCCATGCCGGCTAAACGGCGGGCCGCCGCCAAAGAACGGCTCGAAAGAATGCGGGAACTGCAAAAACTGCACTCGCAGCACTGACCAAACAAAAAGCCGCTCACCCGAGCGGCTTTTTTATTGAAGAACGACCCCTACGGGAATCGAACCCGTGTTGCTAGGATGAAAACCTAGAGTCCTAACCGCTGAACGAAGGGGTCAGCGAAAAAGTGAGGGCGTAAGATAGCAGACCCGCGCGGTCGGGCAACATAAAATAACGGTTTTTTGGTCTATGCTTTTCAAATCCTCACTGGCAACATCCTTCCCTGTTCCCGGGGTGCCGGACGCCGCAAGGCGGACGCGCTGAGATAATACCCGCTGAACCTGATCCGGCTAATACCGGCGAAAGGGAGTGACGCATTCCGGCGAAGCTCCCTCGAAAGATGGGAGCTTTTTATGTTTCTGACGGTAAACGGCGAAAAATATGAATACGGCGGCGACGGAACCATCCCCGCCCTGCTCGCAGAACTCGGCGCAACGCCGGAACACACCGCCGTAACCGTGAACGGCGAACTTGTTCGTTGCCACTCCCTCCGGTCGTTGCCTCGTAATACCGAGGCCTCTCTCGCTTCGCTCGGGTCCAAGGATTGGAAATGTTTCAAACTCAGCGACGGCGATACCGTCGAAGTGCTCACCTTTGTAGGAGGAGGATAACATGATGCCCGACACTCGACACCCGACACCCGACACTCTCACACTCGGAACCCACAAATTCAAATCGAGACTGATTCTGGGAACCGGAAAGTTTTCTGACACAGCAACTATGATTAAAGCCATCGAGGCCTCCGGCACAGAGCTGGTCACTGTCGCGCTACGCCGGTTCAACCGCGAAAAACCGTCCGACGATCTTTGCGCTCCGCTCGCCAAACTTAAAGGTGTGACGCTCATGC
>JBAXDG010000006.1:0-50721 GCA_037141075.1 Kiritimatiellales bacterium | reverse complement strand
TTTTGCCGCTGCCGGTCGGGCCGACGAGCAGGACGTTGCTCTTTTCGAGCTCAACCCCGTCGTCTTTGGACGTGGTGTCGGTCATCCGTTTGTAATGGTTGTGAACCGCGACAGAGAGAACCTTCTTGGCGTGTTCCTGTCCGATAACGTATTCGTCGAGATGCTTTTTGATTTCGTGCGGCTTCGGCACTTTAACAGCCTCGGCTCCGGCGCCTTTGCCGCGCTGGCCCTGCTGAGCAATCATGGCGTCGCAAAGCTGGACGCATTCGTCGCAGATACAGATGCCGTCCGGCCCGGCAATCAGGTTACGGGTGTCTTTTTCGGATTTGCCACAAAAGGAGCAGACGGGCTTATTACGGGGCGGTTTGTTCATAGTTCAGAGTTCGGGGTTCAGGGTTTAGAGTTCAGAGTCTGGAGTTAAAAGCTCACCAACCGTGAACTGAGAACTCCGAACCGTGAACTCCAAAAAACTATTGTTTTTTGGTGACGACTTCGTCGACGAGGCCGTATTTGACGGCTTCTTCGGCGGACATGAAAAAGTCGCGGTCGGTGTCTTTTTCGATCGTCTTGATCGGCTTGCCGGTATGGTCGGCCAGAATTTCGTTCAGCCGCTTCTTCATGCGGAGAATTTCTTTGGTCTGGATTTCAATATCCGTGGCCTGACCCTGCGAGCCGCCGAGCGGCTGGTGGATCATGATGCGCGAGTTCGGCAGCGCGAAGCGTTTGCCTTTGGTGCCTGCGCAGAGCAGAACCGCGCCCATACTGGCGGCCTGGCCGACGCAATAGGTGGTGATCGGGCATTTCAGGAACTGCATCGTGTCGTAGATCGCCATGCCGGAAGTGACCATTCCGCCGGGCGAGTTGATGTAGATGCTGATGTCTTTCTCGGCATCTTCGCTCTGCAGAAACAGCAGCTGCGCGATGATGAGATTGCTCACGTCATCGTTGATTTCGGTGCCGAGGAAAATGATCCGCTCTTTCAGCAGACGCGAATAAATGTCATACGCGCGTTCGCCGCGCCCCGTCTGTTCAATCACCATCGGAATAAGCATATTCGCCCTTTCGTTCATGGCCGGCTCCAAAGTTATTTGATTTTCGCTTTTTCGAGCAGGAACTCAACGGTTTTCCCGAAGCGAATCTGATCACCGACCGATTCCAGGTGACCTTCCTTCTCCAGTTTTTTGCGGAATTCGGCGGCATCCTGACGCTGCTGAACGGCCATGCGAACCACTTCGTCGGAAACTTCCTGATCGGAGACCGCGACCTTTTCCTCGTCGGCGATGGCCATAATGATGTAGCGCAGTTTCACCTGCTCTTCGCCCTTCACCTGAGCCTCTTTCATCATGTCCTCAGTCTGAGCCTTGATCTGCTCCTGAGTCATGCCGCTCATCATGCGCTGGCGAGCCATATCGTACATCACGTTGCGGGTTTGTTCCTTCACGGCGCTTTCCGGCACATCGAGCTTGGTTTTACCAAGCAGAAATTCACAGACCGCATCCTGCTGACGGCCCTTTTCCTTATGCTTCGCGTTCTCTTCGAGATGCTCGCGGATGTTTTTGCGCAGTTCCGCTTCCGATTCAATGTGCAGCTTTTTCAGAAATTCCTCATTGAGTTCCGGCAGTTTCGTTTCGCGCATACCGGTGACTTCCACCTTGAACTCGGCTTTCATGCCGGCCAGTTCCTTGACGATAAAGCCTTCGGGGAATTTGACGGTCACATCCTTCTTGTCGCCGATCTTCGAGCCGACGAGCGCCTTGCCCATGCCGGGCAGGAACGACTCTTCGTCACAGGTGATCCAATAGCCGTTACCGCGTCCGAGACCGCGGGCCTTCGGAACCTTCTCTTCCAGCGGCTGGCCGCCGATGGTCGATTCGTAGGAAACCTGCACCATGTCTTTTTCTTTGGCGGCGCGACCGGTGACATCTTCATAGGTCGCGTGCTGGCGGAGAATGCTTTCGACCGTTTCGTTGATCTGTTTTTCGGAAACATCGGTCTTTTCGGCCTTGATGGAAATGCCTTCGTACTTCGGAAGCTTGAATTCCGGCGCGACATCGACCGTCACTTCAAACTTAAGCGGCTTGCCTTCGACCATTTCCGGCTCGCTGACATCAACCACCGCGACCACTTTGACTTTTTCCTGTTCGATCGCTTCGTGGTAGAACTTCGGCACAACGCGATCCTTCAGATCGGCGGCCATATCCTTGGCGAACTTCTTTTCCACCAGCGCTTTAGGCGCATGTCCCTTACGGAAACCCGGCAGAGAAACGCCCTTGGCGTAATAGTTCAGCAGTTCGGTGCGCTCGGCGGCCACAGCATCAGCCGGCACTTCAATTTTCAGCGTCTGGCGGCACGTTCCGGTGTTTTTTACAGAAACCTTCATCAAAATTCTCCTTTTATTGGAAATTTAAAAGCGGCACAGCTTACGGCACCCCTCCGGTGAGGTCAATTTCCAAGGGTCGGAAAAAACAGGGGCAAAAGCAGGCGGGAATAAAGGCGCAATTCGAACCATCCTTGACATGTCCATCGGCTTTAAATACACAAAGACGCTCCCAAGCGAACCGGAATATTTTCTATGAACGATAAAGCCAAAATTATTTACACGATCACCGACGAAGCGCCGGCCCTTGCCACCTATTCACTGCTTCCGATCATCTCCGCTTTCACCAGCGCGGCAGGCGTAGTGGTTGAACCCCGCGATATTTCTCTGGCGGGCCGGATTCTGGCCAGCTTCCCTGATTTTTTGACCGAAGAACAGCGCGTTCCCGATGCGCTGACCGAACTGGGCGCGCTGACCCTGCAGCCGGACGCCAACATCATTAAGCTGCCGAATGTTTCCGCCTCAACGCCGCAGATGAAAGCCGCCATTGCCGAACTGCAGGCCAAGGGTTTTGCACTGCCCGACTATCCAGCAGAGGCTTCATCCACCGAGGAAAAGTCCATCAAGGCGCGCTACGACAAGATCAAAGGCAGCGCCGTGAATCCGGTTCTCCGCGAAGGCAATTCCGACCGCCGCTGCGCCGCCGCCGTGAAACAGTATGCCAAAAACAATCCGCACCGCATGGGCGCCTGGTCGGCCGATTCCAAATCCGTCGTCTCCAGCATGCCCGCTAACGATTTCTTCGGAAATGAAAAGTCAGCAACCGTTTCAAAGGCCACGGCGGTACGAATTGAACTGGTGGCAAACGACGGCAACGCCATCGTTCTCAAGGACAACCTGAAACTTCAGGCGGGCGAAGTGCTGGACGGAACCTTCATGAGCGCCAAAGCGCTTGAACAGTTTCTGGCCGAACAGATCGCCGCGACCAAGAAAGCTGGCACCCTTTTCTCCCTGCACATGAAGGCGACCATGATGAAGGTTTCCGACCCGATCATTTTTGGCCACGCCGTAAAGGTTTTCTTCAAACCGGTTTTTGAAAAACATGCCGATACCTTCAAGTCGCTCGGCGTCGACGCAAATAACGGTCTCGGCGACTTGATCGCCAAGATCGCCGCCCTGCCCGCCGGTAAAAAGGCTGAGATCGAAGCTGATATCGCCGCCGTTTATGAATCCGCTCCGGCCATCGCCATGGTTGATTCCGATAAAGGCATCACCAACCTCCACGTGCCGAGCGACGTGATCGTCGACGCCTCCATGCCGGCCGCCATCCGCGCCTCCGGCCAGATGTGGAACAAGGACGGCAAACAGCAGGACACCAACTTTATTATTCCAGACCGCTGTTACGCCGGCGTCTACGCCGAAACCGTCGCCTTCTGCAAAACCCACGGCGCGTTCGATCCCCGCACGATGGGCTCCGTGCCGAACGTCGGCCTCATGGCGCAGAAGGCCGAAGAATACGGCTCGCACGACAAGACCTTCGAAATTCCAATGTCCGGAACCGTGCGTGTCACCGACACCGACGGCAATGTGCTCTTTAAACACAAAGTGGAAAAAGGCGACATCTGGCGCGCCTGTCAGACCAAAGACGCGCCGATCCGCGACTGGGTTAAGCTCGCCGTCACCCGCGCCCGCGCCACCGGCGCTCCGGCCATTTTCTGGCTCGATAAAAACCGCGCCCACGACGCCCAGCTCATCCAAAAGGTTGAAACCTATCTCAAGGATCACGACACACAAGGTCTGGATATTCAAATCATGTCGCCCGAAGTGGCGACCCGTTTCACACTGGCGCGCGCCAAAGCCGGTAAAGACACCATCTCCGTCACCGGCAACGTCCTGCGCGACTACCTGACTGACCTTTTCCCGATTCTGGAACTCGGCACCAGCGCCAAGATGCTCTCTATCGTTCCGCTCATGAACGGCGGCGGCCTTTTCGAAACCGGTGCCGGCGGCTCCGCCCCGAAACACGTCCAGCAGTTCCTCAAAGAAAACCACCTCCGCTGGGATTCGCTCGGAGAATTTCTCGCGCTCGGCGTATCGCTCGAACACCTCGCTACTGTCTTTAAGAATCAGAAGGCTCAGACTCTGGCCGACACACTCGACGCGGCCATCGCCAGATTCCTTGAGGAAAATAAATCGCCGTCGCGTAAGTGCGGAGAGATCGATAACCGCGGTAGCCACTTCTACCTCGCGCTCTACTGGGCCGAAGCGCTCGCCGCGCAGGACAAAGACGCTGAACTCAAAGCCCGTTTCGCGCCGCTCGCCAAAGCGCTCGCTGAAAACGAAGCGAAGATTGTCGGCGAACTTGGCGCGGTTCAGGGCAAGCCGGTGGATGTCGGCGGTTATTATCGTCCTACCGAAACACTCGCCGCCAACGCCATGCGCCCGAGCTCAACATTCAATGCGGCATTGGCCGCATTGTAAGTCCAAAGTCAAAAGTCTGAAGGTCTAAGGTCGGGGTTCTGGGTTTCCAACGTTTGGAACTTTTACCAGCAGTTTTTCAAATGCTCGAAAACATCGCAGATGTTGCCGCACCACAGGATATCCATTAGCCTTCCGCAAATTAAAAAAACGAACTGACGCTCATTAAACGCTCTGCCTATGAATATGAAGATGAAACTACTGCCACCGGAGATGCGGGATTGGTACTTCCCGTTTGACTGGTGTCCGGAGCGTTTATGGGCGCTTGACGTGCCGACGGAAGTACGGGACATATCCGAACTCCGCCGGCATTTCGACGTACCGATTTGGGGCTCGGCCAAAGGCAAGCACTTCGACTTGTGTCCGAGCGAAGTACTTCACAATCCCGGTCGCTTTCCGCGACATGACGACAAGATCGAGACGTGCGACATCTCGTTTCCAATCGACATGATGTTTACCGTTGATCGGTTCGCGATCATCGACGGTGTTCATCGTTTAGCGAAACACGAGAAACTCGGACTCACAGAAGTGAAGGTGAGGATCGTCCCAAGAGAGATGATCCCGTTTTTTGAAAGCAACTGGAGAGAAAAACCAGCCATTACTCGCGACGTCTTATAGCCAGAGCGGTTCCCCGATCCTGACCTTCAGACTTTTGACTTTTAGACCTTAGACTTTCTGCGCTTCGAAGAGTTCTTTTATGCCCTTCTCGGCGAGATCCATCATTTGAGCCATCTGCTCTTTGGTGAAGGGTTCGGCTTCGGCGGTGCCCTGCACTTCGACGAGTTTGCCGGAGGCGGTCATGACGACGTTCATATCCACTTCGGCGGCGGAATCTTCAAAGTAGCAAAGGTCGAGCAACGGCACGCCTTTGCAAATGCCGACGCTGATGGCGGCGATCGCTTCTTTGATCGGGTCTTCCTTGATCAGCTTTTCGGCCAGCAGACGGTCAACCGCCATGCGCAGAGCCACATAAGCGCCGGTGATCGAAGCCGTGCGTGTTCCTCCGTCGGCCTGAATCACGTCGCAATCAATGTAGAGCTGGCGGCGGCCCAGCTTCTTGAGATCAATCACCGAGCGGAGCGCGCGGCCGATCAGCCGCTGAATTTCCATCGTGCGGCCGCCGAGCTTGCCGGCGGTCGCTTCGCGCTTGGCGCGGTCGGGCGTGGCGCTCGGAAGCATCGAGTATTCGGAAGTCACCCAGCCGCCTTCAACATTCTGCTGACGCATCCAGCCGGGTACGCTTTCGTCCACGCTCACGGCGCAGATGACTTTGGTGTTGCCCATTTCGACCAACACCGACGCCTTGGCGTTGATGGTGAAGTCGCGGGTGAATTTAACCGGGCGCAACTGATCCGGTTTCCGTCCATCGTATCGCAGTTCTGCCACGTTGATAAACTCCTCGAGATTGATGCCTGTATTAATTTTGTTGAACGGTTTTTTGTCCATAAGTGGGCCGATTATGCGGAACCGTCTTCCGATTGCAACGGGGAAAACATATAAACCGCGAACCGTCTTCGCTCTGCGAGCTTCGCCGAGTCAGGATGGACGCCCACAGAACATCTTTGGAGTGCGGCGGCTTGACGCCGCTTTCACCATTAACAGCTTGCAGAAAAAGCGTCGTCAAGCCGCCGCACTCCAAATTGATCAAGTCGAAACAACCTCTCTGGTCAACTGCGGTTCGCTTTGGTAGGGTTGCCGCATGAAAACAACTGTTCATTGCGCCGCCGCTCTCTCCACCGTTCTCTCCGCCGGATGTATCAGCTCTACTGCCGCACCTGCACCCAAAACATACCGGGTTTATTTCGGAACGACGGTTGAACAGGCGCAAGGCGGAATTTACATGGCTCTGCTCGATATGCAGACCGGCCAACTGGGCAAAGCCGTTCACGTTGGACAGGCCCAGCGCGCCGGGTTTATTGCCATTCATCCGGACGGGCAGCACATCTATTCCACCGGCGCGAACACAGAATTCGCCGGCGTAAAAACCGGCGCCGTTAACGCGTTCCGGATCACGGAGCCCGATGGAATGCTGGTCAAAATCAATACTCAATCCTCCGGCGGCCTTGGTCCCTGCTATGTCTCGATCGACCCGACTGGTAAAAATTTGCTGGTCGCCAATTATCTCGGCGGCAGTTGCTCGGTACTGCCGATTCAGCCCGACGGATCGCTCGCTCCGGCATCTTTCACTCAAAAGTACACCGGCTCCAGCATTCATCCTCAGCGGCAGACCTCCGCCTTCACTCACTCCATCAACTGCGATCCGTCCGGACGCTTCGCCATCGTGGCCGATCTGGGCATGGATAAAATTCTGAGCTACCGTTTCGACGCGGCCACCGGCACGCTGACTCCAAACGATCCGCCGTCCATCGCCATTGAACCGGGCGGCGGCCCGCGCCATTTCACTTTTCATCCGTCCGGAAAATTCGCCTACGCCGATCTGGAGCTCAGCAATAAAGTGGTCGCCTTCCAATATGACGCGGACAAAGGAGCGCTCAAAGAAATCCAAACGATCTCCACCCTGCCCGCCGGATTTACCGGAGAAAGCACCACCTCTGAAATTCTGACCACGCCCGACGGACGGTTCCTCTATGTCGGCAACCGCGGCCACGACAGTCTGGCTATTTTCTCCATTGATCCCGCCAGCGGGAAACTCACCGCTATCGGCCACGAACCGACCCGCGGAAAAATTCCGCGCAACTTCAACATCGATCCGACCGGAACCTATCTGCTCGCAGCCAACTTGAAGACGAATAACGTCGTTGTGTTCCGGATCAACCGCGAAACCGGTCTGCTTGAATTCACCGGCAGTGAAATCGAAGTTCCCGCGCCCATCGGCATCCGGTTCCTCGCCGCGCCCTGATTTTTTCCAACCATTGGAAAAGTCGCCAGACTATGGAGAAACGCCTTTGCTCAGGTGTGTTTGATATTCCAGCAGTCGCGTGCGGATCGCTTCGACAACGGCGGGGTTTTGCGACTTTGCCAGACGCAGAGCCAGCCGAGCGGCGGCCACAGCTTCCGGATAGCGGCCTTCGTCGGCATAAGCGGAAGCCAGATTGTTAAAAGTTTCCGCCTGCCGGGGATTGATTCGCAGCGCCTGCTCAAAGTGATCAATTGCCGCAGACGTGTTTCCGTTCACGAAAAGCGCTGCTCCAAGATTGCTGTGCGCCACGTAGTTATTCGTTGTGCAGGCCAATGCGCGGGACCAAAGAGAAACGCTGTCGCGCCAATAGCCGACCTGAACGCGCGCCGCCAACATTAACCCGACCAAAGTCAATGCCGCCATCACGGCGGCCAGCTTCCGGCGGCGGCCAGAAACAGCCCAGTCTCCTGCAAGCCAGGCGATCAGGATACCGAGCCCGATTTGGGGCAGATAGGTGTAGCGGTCCGCATGAGCCTGTCCGCCCACTTGCATGATTCCGATCACCGGAACCAGCATACCGAGATACCAGAACCAGCCGGTCAGCAGATAGGGACGCTTTTGTCGCTCGCGCAGAACGACCGTTGTGATACCGGCTAGAAGGATCAACGAAAAGCCGACGCTCCAAAGCGAAAGAGCTTCTCTATGCGCAGGATAAAGAACCGCCAATCCTGTCGGGAGAATCATCTGCTTCATGTAGGTGACGTAAGAGAGAAGAGCGTTTCCGATCCGCCACGGAATGGACATGACTTCAACAGAAGCAATCGCCAGCCCCTGCGCCCAGATCGCGATGCCGCAAAACAAAGCCGAAAGCAGGAACAATGGAATTTTTTCAACAAACCGCCTCCACCACCACCCCGGCGAACCTGCGCCGTCTGCTCCATGCTCCACGCCCCATGCTCTATGCCAATCCACCAGCAACAGGACAAACGGCAGCGTCACCAGCATGGATTTCGAAAGCAGTCCAAGGACAAAAAACAGAACCACCGCCAAATAATATCTACCCGTCACTCGCCACCCGCCACCCGCCACTCGCGCGTAGCGCGTGTAGGCGCCCAGCGTCAGCATAAAGAAAAGTCCGCTGAGCACATCCTTGCGCTCTGAAATCCAAACAACGGATTCCACCCGCAACGGATGCACGGCGAAAAGAGCCGCCACAAAGGCGCTGCGCCAGAGCGATCCGGTCATGGATCGCAATACCAGAAACAATGAAATGGCCGTCGCCATATGCAACAGGATATTGGTCAGGCGATGCCCCGCAGGAACCAGATCATAGATTTGGCAATCCAGCATATGGGTAAGCGAAGTGAGCGGATGCCAATTCGCGCTGTGCGGCTGAGTGGCTATTTGATGAAGCCCCTCTGAAGTCAGCCCGCCGGAAATAAATGAATTTCCGTACACATATTGCCCGTCGTCATAATTGACGAAATCGAAGGAGAGGGATTGCCCGAAAACAAACCAGACCATCACCACGAGAGCGAAGCAGACACCGACGACGGCTCGACGGTTCGATATGGAAAAACCGGATTTCATATTATGTTCCAGCGTTAATCATCGTGCGCGCCACCATCTCAAAACCTCACCCGATTTTCGACAGAAATCCGGTCACAGTTTGGCGCAAAAGAGTTTCCAATGTTCGGAACCTGACGCCCAAGATCTTTATTCAAACCAGCTTCGTGCCGTTGTTTTCGAATGTGATGAGGCGTTTTTTGTAGAGTGCACCGATGGCCTGTTTGTAGGTCTTTTTGCTGACACCGAACAGGCGGTAGATTTCTTCCGGCGGACTTTTGTCGGTGACGGGCATGAAGCCGCCCTGCGCTTTGATGTGATTCAAGATGACGTCGGTGAGATCGGTGACTTTTTCGAAGCCGGGTTTATGGAGACACAGGTCAATCTTGCTGTCAGGCCGCACCTGTTTGATAAAGCCGTCAATTTTCTGGCCGCGTTCCAAGGGTTGGAAAACATCGTTGTAGAAAAGAATGCCCCAGTGCCTGCCGTTGACGATCGCCTTGAATCCCAGATCGGTTTTGTCGCAGATGAGCAGTTGAACCGGCTGGCCGGTTTTATAGGTCGGCGGCGTGCGGTCGAGAAATTTGTCGAGCTTGGACGAGGCGGCAATGCGTCCGCTGGCTTCATCAAGGTAGATATACACGATGCAGTACTGCCGCTCGAACATTTCCACCTTCTGTTCCCGGAACGGCACGAACAGATCTTTCGGCAGTCCCCAGTCAAGAAAGGCGCCGATCCGCGTGACAGAAGCCACGCGCAGGCAGGCGAACTCGCCGACCTGTGCAATCGGTTTAAGCGTGGTCGCGGTCAGGCGGTCTTCGGAATCGGTCATCAGGAAAACCTCGATGACATCGCCGACTTCCCACTCTTTAGGGACATAGCGATTGGGCATCAGGATTTCGCCCAGCGTCCCGCCGTCGAGCATCAGACCGCAGTCCGTTGACCGCAGCACCTCCAGCCGGTTTGTTTTTCCTATTTCAGCCATAAAGTAAATCTCATGTTTCAAGACGATCGGCCTCTGCGAGCCACTTCGCTTCGAGAACATTCAGTTTTTTGGTGACGGCAGAAAGCTGGATGTTGAGCGCGGCGTAGTCAAGCGTCGCGTCGCCGCTGGAGAGCTGATCGCAGATCACACGCTGTTCGGCGTGCAACTTTTCCATATCCGCTTCCATCTTGCGCAGCACCTTCTGCGCCTCGCGTTCCTGAGCACGCGCTTTACGCGCGGCCTGAGGATTCAGACTTGAGGCTTGAGGAACTTCCTTCGGGGCTTCCGGTTTCCCTTTTTCAGGTGTCAGGTTTCCAGTTTCAGCTTTCTCCAGGTAGTAGTCATAGCCGCCGGGATAGCTTACAACGCCGTTGGAGCCGATGGAAATAATATGATCGGCCGCGCCGCGCACGAAAGCGACGTCATGACTGACGAAACAGACCGTGCCTTTATAATCACGAATCGCTTTTTCGAGCGCTTCGCGTCCGTGGATGTCGAGATTGGTGGTCGGCTCGTCGAGCAGCAGAAAGTTCGGCGGGTTGATGAAAATGCGGGCGAAGGCGAGGCGGATTTTTTCGCCGCCGCTGAGCACGCTGGAAGGTTTATTGACGGCGTCGCCGCTGAAGCCGAACGAGCCGAGCAGTCCGCGCACATCGCGCTCAGGCACCGAGGACTTGGCATTGCGGACAATCGTGAGCAGAGACTGATCGGGCGGCATGGTTTCGGCGAAGTCCTGAGACTGGTAGCCGAGGACAACTTTGTGCCCTGTCTGCCGTGTTCCCGCCTGCGGAGTGAGCGCGCCGGCCAGCAAGCGCAGGAGCGTGGTTTTTCCCATGCCGTTATAGCCGACCAGCGCGATTTTCTGTCCGTGGCCGATTTCAAGATTCACGTCGCGCAGAATCCAGCGCTGTCCGTCGTAGGAAAAGCTCAGGTCTTTGACCGACATGATATGCGCGCCGCAGTGCGGCGGCGGCGGGATCCGGAGTTTGGAAAGATTGGGCGGCGCAACCGGCGCGCGCACCACTTCGATTTTTTCAAGCATCTTGATGCGGCTCTGCACCTGCGCCGCTTTAGTGGCCTGCGCGCGGAAGCGGCTGATGAAACTTTCGAGGTGCTCTTTCTGCTCGATGTAGTTGCGGTAGGCCGCTTCCTGCTGCATGTGGCGCTGTTCACGCTCTTTGATGTAATAGGTGTAGCCGCCGGAATATTTGGTGACGGTGCCGCCGCAAATTTCGAGTGTGCGGTCGGTGAGTGTTTCGAGCAGATAGCGGTCGTGGGAAATCAGCAGCATGGTTCCGTCGAAGCCGCGCAGAAAGCGCTGAAGCCATTCGACGGCGGGCAGGTCGAGATAGTTGGACGGTTCGTCGAGCAGCAGAATGTCGGGCCGCGCAATCAGCGTACGCACCAGTTCGGCGCGCATCTGCCAGCCGCCGCTGAACGAGCGGAACGGATTGGCAAACTCGCTTTCCTTAAAGCCGAGTCCGCTCAGCGCGGCTTCGGCGCGCGATTTAAGGTCGTAGCCGCCGAGATGTTCGAATTCGTGCTGCAGGTCGCCGAGCCGGTGGAGCATCCGCTCCTGCTCCGCGCCGGTGACGGTCAGCAGGTCGTGCTCGATCTGATGGATTTCCTCCACCATGGTTTTAAGTTCCGGAATCGCGTTGCAGGCGTAATCGAGCAGCGAGCCGTCCTGCGCATGGGCGTGAAGCTGCTGATGCAGATGACCAAGACGTACATTTTTCGGCAGGGAAATTTCGCCGCCGTCCGCCGACATCTCGCCGGTGATCAGGCTGAAAATGGTACTCTTGCCCGCGCCGTTCGGGCCGACCACGCCGACGTGCTCGCCGGCATTGATGCGGAACGAGACATTCGCCAGCACTTCCTGCGTACCAAACCGCTTGTTGACCTGAATAAAATCTATCATCTGAAGAATGGAATGTTGGAATAATGGATTACTGGATTATTGAGCCGGACAGACTGCATCCGTTTCGCAGCTCTGGCAATTCGGGATTGCATGATTCTGCAACTTTTCCCGTTTGTTCGTAGTACCGGCTTCAGCCGGAACAGCTGGGAGCCGCCTGAAGGCGGGACTACAAACCCGATCCACCTTGCCTTCCAAGGTTTGGAAACCCAAACCGCGAACCGTCTTCGCTCGGCGAGCTTCGCCGAGTCAGGATGGACGCGAATGAGCGCGAATATTACAGCGGCATAGAACTGTAGGCCGGGTGACCTCACCCGCGATTAGGTGGAACGCGACCGCCGGGCGCGTTCAAATAAAAGACAAGGCAACCGGGACGGTTGCGATACGTACCGCCGGCGTCTCGCCGGCCTTGTTTGGACACGAAGTGAGGCTGGCGCGAAGCGACAGCAGCGAAGCGGCAACCCGCCAATGCCGGTTTATTCAACTCTTGCCGCCCCCGAACCGCCGCGCTACATTCGCCGCGTTGCTAATCAAACCTGTTGGCCGGTGAATTATGAAAATGAAACGCATCCATCATGCCGCGATTATTTGCTCGGACTATTCATTGTCCAAACGCTTCTACACAGAGATCCTCGGGCTGAGCGTGGTCGGGGAGCACTACCGGACGGTCAGAGATTCGTACAAACTAGATCTGGCTCTGCCGGATGGTTCCCAATTGGAACTGTTCTCGTTTCCAAATCCTCCCAAGCGGCCGTCCTATCCGGAGGCCTGCGGCCTGCGGCATCTGACGTTTGAGGTGGATGATGTCGCCGCATGGAAAACGAAGCTGGAGTCTCTGGGCGTTGCCGTGGAGGCGATCCGGATCGACGAGGTTACGAAGCGGAAGTTTGTTTTCTTCGCGGATCCTGACGGCCTGCCGCTGGAGCTTTACGAATCCAGCGCAGCGGCGTTAATCAAACCTGTTAAAAACTGAAGTAAGGCTGACAACACTGTTCTGAGGAGAGACTAAAGATGCCATTCTACGGATATACAGGAATCCCATCACCGGATGCCCCAAATATCTCGGTGACAGGGCGGGTGCTTAAGTGGCTAGTCAAAGAGAACGACTATGTCCAACCCGACACGAATATTGCCGAGATCGCAATTGGCGCTGAGCGGTTCCATGTGGTGATTTGTTTTCCGGCACTGATCGAAAAACAACTGACCAAAGAAGGACAAACGAGCGAAAAGAACACCAGCCTTCTGAAGTGGAATGCAGATGGAGAGCGTATCCCTTACGGCAGCTCGTATTTCATCACGAAGAAGGTCAATGCCGAACAAAGCGCAGTACCACTACCTCGTGACTCGCAACCGGATCGCTCGGAGGGTGCGCGCTGACATTCGCTAACCGAAAAAGCCGTCTACCGCCTTGCGGATCACGGCGTGGTTCGCCGGAATGAACTGATGGGCCTGGATATCGGCAGCGCGGGCGGCTTCGACGTTGCGTTCCAGATCGTCAAGAAACAGACACTGTTCTCCTTTGACGCCGAGATCGTCCAGCAGGTGGCGATAGATTTCAGCATTCGGTTTGCGGGCTCCGATTTCGTAGGAAAGAAACAGGCCGGTCGCGCCATCGAAAAAGCCGGGCCAGTTGCGTTCAATGGCTTCGATGTGATGTTCAGCGATGTTGCTCAGCGTGTAGACCGGCAGGCCGCGCGCAATTGCCTCGCGGAACATTCCGTAGCCGGTCTGGTTGACGGTGAACATTTTCTGCCACACACCGATCAGCGTGTCCACCGTCCACGAAAGTCCTTTGGACTTGTTCAGGAAATCGACAAAAGCCTGATCGCTGATGACGCCCTCTTCGACGGCGTGGTGCATTTCGAGGTCGCGTTCCGTCGGCTGCCCAACCGGCGTTCCGGAATCCGCGGCGATCTGCTGGAGCAGCACCTGAAAGTCAAAATCCACCAGCACGTTGCCGATATCGAAAATGAAGCACTTTTTCTGCATAAGCCCACAGAGTCTCCAAGGTTTGCCTGCCGCTTGCAAGCACAAGCTGGTCGCCGCCGTGCCTGCCGGTCTGCGGCGTTTTGATGAAACCGGCGCTGGCAGTCAATTCGTTCAAAAAGCGGGCAAATCCGACTGCCGATCAAAATAAACAGGCCTCCCGTTTGACTTAAAAACGGTTACTGCTGTATAAATCAACGTGTTTATAACCTATCAAGGAGTCTTCAATGATTAAGAGATCTATCGGCATGTTCTTTGTTCTGAGCCTCATCCTCGCCATCTGCAGTTGCGCCCCGACCACCATCAATACCATTCCGCCAGGCGCGGGGGTATACGGCGTTGACGGAAAGACTCAACTGGGCACCACACCTTTCGACGTCAACATCTTCGTCAGCGAAAAGAACTTCACCGTCCGTAAGGATCGCTACTTCGACGAGCCGGTTATGGTCAACTTTGAATCATCACGTACGATTGATCTGAAACTCCGTACGGTGCCGGTGCTGGTCTACAGCAAACCCGATGCGGCGATCTATCCCGCCGGTTCAGAAACTTCGATCGGAAATACCCCGATGAAGGTGCAGGTTGGCGACAACGCCGCCACCTATACACTGAAAGCCAAGGACTACTACGATAAAGAGATCACCGTCGGCATCGACTCCGCTGATCCGCTCGTCGTTGAATTGGCGCGTCGCCCGTTCGTCACCATCTCCGCCTCTCCGGAGGGAGTTGGAATCTACGAAAACGACAAGCTGATTGGTCTCTCACCTGTGCGGGAAGAGATCCTGACCTCCCGCACATTCGAACTGCGTAAGGAAAACTATTTCACCCAAAGAGGCACGATTACCGGCGCACCGCCCTATGAAGTCCGCGCGGTTCTCAGACCGTTCCCGGTCATCACCGTCTCGGCCACACCGTCCGGCGCACAGATCTCCCGGGCAGGCAGTGTGATCGGCAAAGATTCCGTCAAACTCCCCGTCGGTGACAAAATCGTGCTGGATGTAAGCGCTGACCGTTATTACAAAGATAGCGTCACCCTCACGCCCGAATCATCCGCCGAGGTCTTCGTTGCACTCAAGGCCATGCCGTATGTGATGATCAACAGTCAGCCGGCTGGCGCAAAAGTTGTCATCAACGGCGCAACGGTCGGCGTGACCCCGGTTGAACAACTGATTGAAAAGGACACCGTCATTGAAGTGAGCAAGGAAGGGTTTATTGCCAAGACCGCCACCCTCACCGGTGCTGACAAACAGGTTGCCATAACTCTCGAAGCCGTTCCGGCACCGGTAGTTAGTGAAGCGCCCGCCAAGCCGGTTAAGGAAGTTGCCAAGAAAGAAGCGGATTCCAAACTCTGGATCTATGTGGCGATCGGTGTTGTAGGTGTAATTGCGCTTGTCGCGCTGGTTCTCTTCATGCTGAAACGGCGGAAACTGGCGACACAATCCCTCCCGACGCAGGAAGAGGAGTAAACCCTGCTGACACAAAAAAGCCCCGCCGGTGCGGGGCTTTTTTTGTGCCTGTTTCCCGCGTCGCTCGCTTGTGCTTGCAAGCGGCCGGCAAACCTTGGAAACGTTAAGGAACCGTGATGCACAGCAACGTCAGCGCGGCATCTTCCGGGCGAACGGTGTAGCCGCCAAGCGCAGCAGGCACCAGCCACGACTGGCCGGGCGCCATTTTTTCTTCTCCGCCAGCCCATATAATCGTCCCGGAACCTTCGGCGACAAACAGCGCATGAAAGGAAGTTCCAACCATTGGAAACATTCGTTCTGCGTTCAGCTTAAAGCGTTCGAGTCGGAAATATTCACAGCTCTGTATTTCTGTTCCGTTAAACTTACATCGCGGGTCACTGTTGTTTTTCCAGTCAATCACCTTCAGCGCTTTATCAATATGGAGCTCGCGCCCTTTGCCGCTGGCGTCCACGCGATCCCAGTCGTAAAGGCGGTGCGTCGTGTTGGAGTTCTGCTGAATCTCCAGAATCAGGCAGCCCGCGCCGATGGAATGAACGCGCCCGCCGGGTACAAAAACAACCTCACCCTTCTTCGCCGGGATGGACTGCAGAATGTCGGCAACGGTTTTGTTTTCCATCGCCTTCAGGAATTCCGCTTTGCCGATGCCGGGCTTAAGCCCGCAATAGATTTTTGCCGAGCCGTCACCTTCGAGAAAATACCACATCTCGGTTTTCGGATCGCCGTGGACAGCGGCAGCGTTGGCATCATTCGGGTGGACTTGCACGCTGAGCGTGTCCCGTGCGTCGATCAGCTTGATGAGTAGCGGGAAATCACTGCCCTTGACGTTCGTGCCAAGCAGCGCGGTTTTATGCTCCGGCAGCAGGTCGCACAGGGTTTTTCCGGCCAGCGGGCCGTTGGCGATGGCGGTCGTCCCGTCCGGATGGGTGGAAATCTCCCACGACTCGGCATAAATGCCGTCCGGTTCGTTGCGCTTGTACAGCTTCGGAATACGATTGCCGCCCCAGATGTAATCTTTATAAACCGGACGAAAGCGGAGCGGATACAGCTTTTCCATGATCAAGTTCCTGTTTTTGAACAATTTGACTGGCATCAAAAGGCCGGTTGATTAGAGTGCAGGCTAAGCATGAATGAGATTACCGTCCAGTCAAAATCCCGCACCGATTTCATCGATATCACCCCTGCCGTCCAGCAGTTCGCTGGCGGAAACGGAATGAAGGATGGACTCATCACCGTTTTTGTTCCGCATACCACCGCTGGCGTCACCATTAACGAAAACGCCGACCCCGATGTGACCGCCGATATGGAAACGGTACTCGACCGCATGGTGCCGTGGGACGGCGGCTACCGCCACAGCGAGGGCAACACCGCCGCGCACGTCAAAGCCAGCCTGATGGGCTCCTCCGCGCAGGTGATCGTGAAAGACGGCAAACTCCGGCTCGGAACTTGGCAGAGCATCTATTTCTGCGAATTCGACGGCCCGCGCACGCGGAAAATCTGGCTGAAGGAGTCCGTATGAAAAACATTTGGCTCCGTTGGATTCTGTCCGCGCTGCTGGTGAGCGTGTTTTTCTTCGGTTGCGAGCAAAAGCCGGGCGAAAAACTCTACTCCAAGGCCATGGCGGAATGGAGCAAGGGCAACCTTGTCCGCGCCCGCGCCCTGCTCGAAAAATCAATCCGCAGCCGTGCGGGCAGCGCCGAAAATGCGGAAGCCTACAACCGGCTCGGCGTGCTGCTCTGGGAGATGGGCAATTCAAAAGATGCGGCGGGAGCTTTTAATGAGAGCTGCCGTCTGAATGCCGGGCAGTACGACGTGCTCTGCAACCTCGGCGTCGCGCTGAGCACCCAAAACGATTTCGCCGCCGCAGAGCACGCCTTCCGCGAAGCCTCGCTGATTAAGGCTGACGACCCGCGCCCGCTCGCTTTCGTCGGCGTGCTCTATGCAAGAAATCAAAAATGGGACGAGGCCGCACGCAATCTGAACCGCGCGCTCGGGCGCACCCCGGACGATCCCCGCCTGCAAACCGCGCTGGCGATCGCCGAACTGCATACCACCGGCGCCGGCGCCGACGCCGCGCTCAAGCGCCTGCAAGCCGTGACAAAGAAATATCCAGACTATGCTCCGGCGCTTTTCAACACCGCCACCATCTATCGTCACTGGCTCAAAAATCAGACCGATGCCAAACGTTGTTTCGAGCTCTACCTCCAAAAGGCCTCTGGAACCAATGCCTTTTCCGCGCAGGCCCGCGCCGAACTGCAGGCGATCGCAGAAGGCTCCGGCGGCGAAAAAATCACGTTCACGCCGCCGCGCAACCCGAACCGCGTCAATGCCGACAAAAACTTCCAGAAGGCACTGACGTACCATAAGAAAAACGACCTCGCCAATGCCATCAAGTGCTACATCACCGCGATCGAAGCAGACAACACCCATGAACAGGCCTTCTACAACCTCGGGCTGGCCTATTACGGGGAAAACCGGCTGGAACTGGCTGGCGACGCCTTTGCACACGCCGTGCAGCTCAACCCCGCCTTCACGGCCGCGCGCTACAACAGCGCACTAGCGGAATATCGCATGGGGCACAACGACCGCGCCCGGCGGGAGTTGGGAATCGTTCTCGGTCAGCAGCCCGGTTATCAGCCTGCAATCGACTTGATGAGCCGCATCAGCAAGTAATTTTACAAGGTTTGGAAATTTACACTTGGGCGCGGATTTTTTATGGTGCCACAGCATTCGAGAGGAAACTTTATGAAGTATAAGCGCATTCTGCTCAAACTCAGCGGCGAAGCACTCCAGAACAAAGAAAAGGGCCTGAGCATTGACCCCGCCATCCTCGCCTCCATCGGGCGGCAGTTTAAACAACTCATCGACGCCGGGGCGGAAATCGCCGTGGTCGTCGGCGGCGGAAATATTTTCCGCGGTCTCGCCGGCGAAGCGGGCGGAACCGACCGCACCACCGGCGACTCCATGGGAATGCTCGCCACCGTCATCAACTCACTCGCCCTGCAATCCGCGCTCGAAAACGTGAATATCCAGACGCGCGTCATGACCGCCATCAGCATGCCGGCCGTAGCCGAACCGTTCATCCGCCGCAAAGCCATGCGTCATCTTGAAAAAGGCCGCGTTGTCATTTTCGGCGCGGGCACCGGCAACCCCTACTTCACCACCGACAGCGCCGCCGCGCTGCGCGCCTCTGAAATCGGTGCCGACGTGCTGATGAAGGCCACCAAGGTGGATGGTATCTACACCGCCGACCCGGTGAAGGATAAGACCGCCACCCGCTTCGATAAAATTTCCTACAGCGATGCGCTCCACAAGCGGCTCAAAATCATGGATGCCGCCGCCTTCTCGCTCTGCATGGAAAACGATATTCCGATCGTCGTATTCGACTTCTTCAAGGAAGGCGAAATGCTGAGGGTCTTCCGCGGCGAAAACGCCGGAACCGTGGTGGGTCACTAAATTTTAAGGAGAGCATTATGGATTCGAGCATGGAAGTACTGCTGGCCGCCGAAGAAAAAATGGACAAATGCGTGGAGTTCCTCCATCACGAATTGAGCGGACTGCGCACCGGTAAAGCGAGCCCGGGCCTGGTCGAAAACATCACGGTTGAATACTACGGCACCGCCGCCCGTCTGCGTGACATCGCCAATATTTCAACTCCCGAGCCGCGCCTGCTGGTCATCAGCCCGTTCGACCCGTCGTCGCTCGGCGCCATCGAAAAGGCCATCAGCGCCGCCAACATCGGCATCACGCCGATCAACGATGGACGTCTCATTCGCGTTCCGATTCCTGAAATGAGCGAACAGCGCCGTAAAGATATGGCGAAAGTCGCCTCCCGCGCCACGGAAGATCAGCGTATCGCCATCCGCAACGTCCGCCGCGATGCCAACGAGCTGCTCAAAACGCTTGAGAAAAACGGAAAAATCACCGAAGACGACCGCGACCAGAGTCTCGAAGAAGTCCAGAAACTGACGGATACGCACATTAAGAAAATGGACGACATGCTCGCGGCCAAGGAAAAAGAAGTTCTCTCCGTCTGATGAAACGAATCCTCATAGGAGTGACCGGCGGCATCGCGGCATATAAAGCCGCGAGCGTCGTCAGCGCGCTCAAGCACGCCGGACATGACGTGCAGGTGGCGATGACGCCCGCCGCCTGCCAGTTCGTCACGCCGCTCACCTTCGCCGCTCTGTCACAGAAAGAAGTGCGCACGGAACTTTTTCCGGCACACCCGACCTCCGACAAAGGTCAGCTATACCCGCACCTCTACCCCGCCACCGAGGCCGATCTCTTCGCCGTCCTGCCCGCCACCGCCGACATCATCGGCAAACTGGCTTACGGCTTCGGCGACGACATCGTTTCCGCCAGCGCGCTGTCACTCCCCAAGAAGTGCGTCAAAATTTTCTGCCCCGCCATGAACACACAGATGTGGGACAACCCCGTCGTCCGCGAAAACGTCCAGACCTTGGAAAAACGCAGCTGGCTGCGCATCGGCCCGGAAACCGGCCTGATGGCCTGCGGAACCGAAGGCGCCGGGCGCATGAGCGAACCGGCCGCTATTCTCGAAGCGATCAACAAAGCTCTCGCATGAAAAAGGTCCTCATCCTTTCCGGACCGACGCATGAATACTTTGATCCGGTCCGCTTTATCGGCAACGCCAGCTCCGGCAAAATGGGCAAGGCGCTCGCCGAAGAAGCCCTCAAGCGCGGTATGGACGTTGAATTCATTTCCGGCCCGGTGCCCGAAGGAAATCTCCCGCAATGTGGAAGCGGCATCCCTGCCGCTTCTGAAGCGGCTGGACGCGAAGCGAGGCTTTCGGAACGAAAGCAGCGACCAGAGGGAGCGGCAACCCGCTTCCACCTTAAGATTCAAAAAGTCACGTCCGCCGAAGAAATGCTGGCCGCCGCGCGGGAAAAATTCGGCTTCGCTGACTTGATCATCTTCGCTGCCGCCGTCGCCGACTTCCAACCCTTGGAAAAATCGGCTGAAAAATTTCCAAAGACTGGAACCAACATCACGATCGAACTGAAACCGACGCCTGACATCGCCGCGACGCTCTGCGCCAACAAGCGGAAAGATCAAGTCGCCATCGGCTTTGCGCTCCAGACACACGACGGCGAAACCAAAGCCCGCGAAAAACTGGTTTCAAAAAATCTGGATGGGATTATCCTGAACACCCCCGTCACCCTCGGCGCTGAATCCGGCCTCTTCACCTGGATTGACAATCACAGCATGGAAAGCTGGGGCTCTCTTATTAAAGTCGAATGCGCGAAAAGGATCTTTATTCGTTTGGAATCCCGTCTTTAGATGCTGGACTACGGATTTCGAACACAGACTCGATAAAATGCCCGATCTTTCGAAGCTACGGGAGCAACGAACTGAATGAGCGTACCATCTCCGTTAATCGGGCCGGCAATTTCTTCCCATTCGTCGACTGAAAGATCGGTGCAACGTTCAACAAAATACTGTACGCCGGGAACCGACATCCACCGCAGGATCATGCCATCCGGAATCATTACGGAGTCAGCAATACGTAAATAATCAGCCTCATTCGCTGGATCAGTTTTGCACTGCTTTTCCTGCCAGTCATTAAATCCATCATGATCGGTATCAGGGGCATTCAAATCGGAATAGTCCACACCCTGCTGATAGATTCCATCGGGCACACGCTCTTCCTGATAATCAGGGATACCATCACCGTCGCTATCCGTATCGGATCGGAAGAGAATAAAATTGGCTATTACAGTATCGCCAACTCCTCCGGACAACGGTTCTGCATTATCCAAGTCTTTGGAATCGCGATACAGTTCCCATTCCACGTCCATTCCCCAGGCAGAAACGAAAACCAGTTCCCCCGTCGGAGCATAAATAGAATACCAGCCATTTGTTTCACCCTGCGCGCTGTTGAGGCTTCGACCGAAACTGTCCTGAACGGAAACATAAGGAGTCTGTACTACGCAACCACTTTCATCCTTTACGGTTCCCTGTATTCGAAAGCCGACCGAAAGATCAAAATCAATACCGACCGCTGAAACGTCTAACGCCACAGATAAAGTCTCTGTATCCTGTAGGCTTCGGGCATGATTATAAAATTCAGGAAGAAACGGAGGCGCATTCTCCGTAGTCACGCCCACTATATAGTTTGTGCCCGGCACGAGTCGCACACTATACGAGCCATCAGCTTCCACCTCTGCTGAGGTAACCCATATAATTTGACTCATCGAAAATGGATCACTCTGACCCGATGTTTTCTGAAGAATATTGACTATTGCATGAGCGACTGGAATACCGCCCGACATAACTTTGCCGCTAATAACGGGAAGATGATTCAGGTCAAAATTAATGTTTTTTGCAGGAAGATCGACAGACGTTGCAACCCATGAGGCGTTCGCTTGAGGATATGAGCCATCGTAATACAAACCGATCTCCGCGGCTCCGAATGATATAGATTGGATTGCTCCGGAAGAATAGCCCGGAGAAGCAAACACTACATAATTACTTCCCGGTGGAACGAGCACGCTATACGCCCCGTTTTGATCCGTATACTCTGTATTGATCAAGCTGTAGTTCCACGACAAAATTCTCTCGTCATACCACTTTCCATAAACCTTTATTCTGGCCGTCATCTCTGGATCAGCCCCCGACATGACAAATCCAGAAATCCATGCCCCTTGATCGAGATCAAAGTCGACGTTTTCTAAAGGCACCTCAACTGTAACCGTTAAAAGCTGTGCATCTTCCTGCACCCTAGCTCCGCCATAATATTCAGAAAGTAGCTCAGTAGAGCTGTATGGAGCGGCTTTGACAACATAGTTGCTGCCGGGAGGCACCCATGCCGAATAGAAACCATCAGGGCCAACAGCGCCAGATCCGACAAATTCATAATTACACCTATCGGAAAAATCCAAATAAACCTTTTGATAAACGTTCACGTAAGCACTTGAAACTGTATTTGACCCAAACCGAACTACTCCGCTAATGCGCGCCGCCGGTTCGAGATCAAAATTAATGTTCTTAGCAGGAGAATCAATGGTGGCTACAAATGGGGTGGCCTCTTCAAACGATTCCGAATTATTATAATATTCGCCCAGCCACCCGGAGTCACTGTCTGGATCCACTTCCGCGATATAATTGGTCCCCGGAGCGACCAGAATTTTATAAACCCCATTTGAGTCCGTTCTTGATGACTCAACTGAACTGCCATCCATTTTCGAAACCCTGACCGACGCATTAGAAACCGGCAATAACCCGGCGGTTACTATGCCACTGATTTGAGCACCCTGTTGCAACTGAAAATCAATATGGTTTGCAGCCTTGTCATCAGCCGTAGCAATCCGATCTGCATCCCATAATGAATCCGCGGCGGAATAAAAAGCAGGGAGCAAGCCGGTCGTGATGTCAGGAATCACCTGCACCACATAATTGCTGCCGGGGCTCACATTAATAACGAAAGACCCATCCGCATTGACAACCCCATCCCAAAAGACAGGGGCCGCCATTGACCACCCGACCGAGATTTCATGCACCTGCCAAACTTCAACCGTTGCGTTGGTGACTGGCGAGCCTTCATAGAGAATCCTTCCGCTAATTTCCGCAGCAGAAACTCTCAAATCGGCAACCAGAAATAGAACCGCTGTTAAAATCTCTTTAGTACCGCGCATAAAGGTTCCTTACCCATGAAAGATGAAGAACTTGCGGCCGGCATAGTTGATGAGGAGCGCGGAGATGGCGGCGGCGACATAGGAATAGGTTGTGTCGAGGCCGAAGCCTTTGATGAGCCATGCGCCGGCGTAGGTTCCGATGAAGAATGCGGTCAGCGAAAGAGCGTAGAAGAGCATCAGTTCATGATGCCGTTTGTGTTTACCGGCCTTGAAGACAAACAGGACATTGAGGATGTATGCCGTGAAGTTGGAAAAAAGAAACGCGATGGTTTTATCAATCCAGTAGTTCCTCAGACGGAGCGATTCCGTAACCGCACGGATGTCGAAATGGAAAAAGCCAAGCAGTTTGGCAAACGGATCGCTTTCCCGCAGCGCGGGGAACACCAGCCAGGCAAAAAGGAAGAAGATAGCCATATCCACGGCAGTGGCTGCGCCGCCGCACACGCCGTATTTGATGAACTGGACGAGACGGTTATCTTTTTCCGCCAGGAAGGCCTGAATGTGTTTTTTCATAGGCGCAGAGTCTGCCCGCAAACTTCGCCCAAATCAAACATTCCATTCCGTAGAAAGAGTTTCGGGATGGCCTTTGTCGGCACGGACGAGGAACCAGCGGACGGCCCCAAAGATGGCAAATGGAATAATCATGGCGTAGAGCATCAGGCGGATGAAACTGAAGCGGTAAAGTGGTTCGGAAATGGCGACGTAGAGATTCCAGAAGGTGAGCAGACAGCAGAGCCAGACGCATCCGAAGTTTGGAAACGCATCGCCGGAGTGCATGATTTTCAGGCCGGGCATCCGCTTTTTAGTTAAAGGAGGCAGCAGGTTGGTACCCATGTGTCCCATCTGATCTTCGATGACGTGAAGAGTATGCGCACCAAAGACGACCACGCCCGCCTGCCACGTCCAAAAGCAAGCCAGCCCGGCCAGACAAGCGCCAAAGGTAAGCGAGTGCGACCAGTTGCGGTGCCACGGCAGAAAATCGATTTCAATCCGCCCCGCTTCGTTCCAGATGAATTTAAAGCTGGGGCCGTCAAAGATGTCGACGGTGTAAACTGGCTCGTAGCTTTGCAGAACGGGCGCGGACAATTTTGCCAGTCCAACAGGACGGTTTGCCGGCAGCGTGCCGGGCTGAGGCACCTGCCCGGTGCTGACGACGGGACCGAACTGCACACGCACTTCACCGGCATCCGGATCAATTTTAACGCGGTACTGCCGCCAGTTATCGGCCCCCGTTTTGATGGTGGCGAGTTTAACGCGAACCGGCCAACCGGTAGCGACGGCTTCCGTAACGGCGGCGGCGACGGCATCGGCGATCGGTTGCGGATCAAGCCGGTTCGGATCGGGTTCGACGGAAACTTCGTGATGGTAGAAGAATCGGTAGAATTTAAAGTCGATGGTGTCGGGCAGAATTCCAGCGACCGCGCCAAGGATGAAAAAGGCCGGATTGCCGTTCTGCGCGGCTGCAACCGCCCACGGACAGAAGGAAGCGACCGTTACGCCGGAAATAAAATGCGCTATTCCCTTCATTTCAGGAGTCCTAAGAACGCTGCGACGGGTTCGCCAATACCGGACATGTTGCAGGCAATCGGAAGCAGCAAGACGCCAAGGCAGTTGAGGCGGCGCGATCCGAATAAAACAGGAATCAGGCCGATGCCGGTGGCGATGATCATGATAAAAATACCGACCCAGCCGGTGATAACAAAAACAAGCGCGGTGATGATGCCGAGCGAGAAGACAGAGATGTGACGGTAGTCCACCACGTTCATCAGCTTGAGCGTCCATTTGGTGAGCGGCGACATGAGCAGGAAGGAGACCGCGCCGGAGAGCGCGATGGAGCCGAGCGCGAGGTAGTAATCGCCCCATGTGTGCGGCGTGTAGAGTCCTTTGACAATCAATGCGCCGCCACCGCGGGTAAGAAAAAGTCCCGGCGCGAAAAAGAGCAGGAGCGCGCCAGTGTAGTAAACAACTTTGGAAACGCCCTGCGACATCATGAAGACGCGCTCGTCGCGCTGGGCGGTGGCGTGACCCGCGAGCAGTCCGCCAATCCCGCCGGTGACGACCGGAAAGAAGGCGGCAAAGCCGCCGCCGATGCCGCCCGCAATGCCGCTGCGCAACAGCAGGTCGCCATTAATATTGAGCGTGTCGCAGACATACTGCTTCGGAACTTCCGTTCCGCTGATGGCGTTGATCAGGCACCACGGAATGGCAAACAAGCCAACAAACGCGGGCATGATGTTTTGAAAGGCGTCATCCACAGAAACCAGCGGACGGTACAGGAGCAGGAAGCCGAGCAGCCCAGAGAGGAAGAAAGTGAGCAGGCCCGCGCCAAGAGTTGACCAGGCGTCAAAAAATTTACTCCAGCCCGCCGAGCCGCGGTTGCCACCCTTCGGCCATTCGGTCATGAGGATAAAGGTGATAATGACCCATAGAATCCAGTGCATGTGCGGATTGAACACGTAACGAGCAATCGGCAGAAACTTGGGGGCGAACGGACCGATCAGAAAGACGAGCATGAAGACACCGATCAAACTGCCCGCGCCGATCATCATGGTGCCTTCATAGCCGCGGCCGATCATCAAATATTTCTGGCCGGGCAGCACGGTGAAGATCGCGCTTTCGTCCGGCGCGCCGAGCAGGACGGATGGAATGGTATTGAGCACCGACCAGCCGGTGACCAGGCCGATCATGAAAGGAATGTACACTTCCGGCATGGCGGCCAGCCCGCCGCCATGCAGTGAATAGAGAAACAGCGCCGCGAGGCCCATGACGTTGTAAATGTGCAGGCCGGGCAGAATAGCCAGAAAACAGGCGAGCACGGTTCCGGCGAGCACCGCCGCCGCCGCGAGAATCATTTCCCGGACTCCATAACACGCAGGTCGCCCGCCTCCCACACTTTGAGCTGCACGGCGTCTTTATAGACACCGACCCGTCCACGGGCGCTGATGAGTTTTCCAGGCATTGGAAGTTTTTTATCCAACCCTTGGAAAACATCTTCCCAGAAAATGACCGCCAGCTCGGCGCCGTCCGCCGCAAGCGTTAAAACGTAAGGCGATTTAGAGCCGGGACCGGGCACGTCAACGGATTTGAGTGTGCCGACCACGGTGACCTGATCGCCCTTGTGCGCGGCGGTCACGTCAGCCAGCCGGACGCGGTTTTCCGCCGCCGGAACGGTGGCAACGCGCTTGCGGTTAAGGACAAGCTGATCGGCTGACTGGATGCGCAGTTTAGTCTCCTGCCCTGCGTTGACACTGAGACTGCCCGTCACTTCGATCCGGTCGCCGCGCCGCGGAAGTTTTCCGGCGGCTTCAAGCGCCTGGGCCTGCGCCCGCCCGCCCATGACGGTGATTTCTCCACTGCCGTCTTTTATGTCGAAAACGATGCCGCCGGATTGAAAGACATAGGCGTCACGCGTGACTTCACCAGCCATGCGAACATAGGCGAAGTTCATGGTCGGTGTAACATCGCTGACCCGCACGAGCGGGATATCGCGGTTCACTGAAAAGAGATAGAGCAGGACAAGGCCGGCAACGGCCAGCACCAGCGAGGCGTACTGAAGAACCCGAACCCGCAGAGGGCGCTTCACCTGCGGCCCATAAGCCGGATAGTCTTTGCTACTGTTGGATGACAAAACCACGAACAACAAAATCATTTTTTAACCAGAAGAGCCAGCTCTTGCTTAAGTTAAAAAAGAAAAGATTCCGCCGTCGTGGTTTCTGCAGAAACGCTTTAAAACGCGCCGAAGAAAACGGTGCTGAAGGTGGTCACCGGCGAAGTTTCGCGCATATCGTCAATCGCCGCGCGCAGTTCTCCGAGCAGCTTCCGGGCTTCGTTATAGACTTCATCATCGTTAACCAGCTTGCCCAGTGTGCCCTCGCCCGATCCGACTTTGTCCGTAATGTTGCGGATGTTCGCCATCGAAGCGCTGATATCCTGATAAAGCTGATCGTCCTTGGACATCAGTTTGCCCAGCGTGCCCTCGCCGTTCGCCAGCCGCTCGCTGATTTCCTTCAGATTCGACATAGAGGCCTTCAAATCGGTGTAAACGGCTTCATCATTGATCAGCTTGCCGAGAGTCCCTTCCCCTTTGGCCAGCTTATCGGTGACATCCCGCAGATTATCATAAACCGCATCATCATAGATGAGTTTGCCAACGGTGCCTTTGCCGGAGGAAATCTGGTCGGTTATTCCCCGAACGCTCGCCACAGCGGCTCCGAGTTCTTCGAGGATATCCGTCGGGGTCGTGCCGTTGATCACAGTGCCTTCCGGGATCGGCTGCGCGTTCACGGGGCCTTCCTCAATTTTGAGCTGTTTCCCGCCGAGCATCGAAGAGGCGACCACTTCGACCTTGTAGCCTTCGCGGAACTGCACCGGCACGTCGAGGTCGGCGCGGACGACCACCTGATTGTCCTTCAGCACCGTTTCCTTAACCACGCCGACTTTCATGCCGCGCAGGAAAACGTTGTCGCCGTCGCGCAGACCGCTGACTTCCTCGAAGTTGACCGCCACGGGATATTTTTTCTGCAGGAAATTCTGCCGGCTCAGGATGATGGTGAAAACGCCCAGCGCGATGAGAATGATAAACATAAAGAAGCCTACAAGGACTTCAATGCTGAGATCTTTGATGTATTTATCTGACATACTGCTCCATCCCTTTCTCCCAGGCGCCCCGGCGGGTGATATACTGGGACTCGAGAAACCGTTTAACTGTTTCGTTTGTTGATTTAATGAAATCTTCCGGCACCGCGTTTTCAACAATTTTCCCGCCATCAATCATCATAATCCGCGTGCCGATAGCCAAAGCGCTCTGCAGGTCATGAGTGACAACGACGCTGGTAATGCCAAGTTCTTTGCGCAGATTTCCGATCAACGCATCAATCAGGCGGGAGGTCACCGGGTCGAGTCCGGAGGTCGGTTCGTCATAGAGAATAATTTCAGGATCCCTGATGATGGCGCGGGCAAGGCCGACGCGCTTCTGCATGCCGCCGGAAAGATCGGCCGGAAAAATTTCCAGCGAGTCTTCCATATTGAGCAGACGCAGTTTTTCGTGGACGGTTTTTTCAATTTCCTCTTCGGGCATTTTTGTAAGCTCACGCAGCGGCAGCGCCACGTTGTCAAAGACGGAAAGCCACTGAAGCAATGCCGCGCCCTGGAAAAGCACTCCGAACCGGCGGCGCATCCGTTCCAGTTCCGCGCCGCGCGCCGCGCTGATGACATCATCGCCGATGCGTACCGTGCCGCTGTCGGGTTTCATCAGTTGCACCATATGCTTAAGCGTAACACTCTTACCTGCACCGGAAAGTCCGACGATCACAAACGTCTCGCCCTTCGGCACCTCAAAACTGACCTCGTTGAGGACAGTTTTGCCGCCAAGCTTCTTCGTGACTTTGTCGAAGGTAATCATATGTAAAACAGCCTTGTGATCATGTAACCGATAATCAGGATCATCAGGAAAGAAATAATCACAGTCTGGCGCGTGGCGCGGCCGACACCGACGGCGCCTTCCGTGGTACTCAATCCCTGATAGCAGGCGACGGTGGCGATAATCACACCGAAAACCATCGCTTTAAAAAGGCCGACATAGAGGTCTTTGTTTTCGGCGTAGCGAGTGGCGTTATCGAGATAGGTCTGAAACGACACGCCCAGCTGCGTGGTGCCGACAATCCCGCCGCCGAGAATCCCGAGAATGTTCGTGTAAACCGTCAAAATCGGCATCATCAACGTCAGCGCCACCAGCCGCGGCATGACCAGAAAGCGGTTGGGGTTAATGGACATCACTTCCAGGGCCGAAATTTCTTCAGAAACAGCCATCGTGCCGAGCTGCGCGGCAATGGCCGAGCCGACACTGGCCGCAATGATCAAAGCCGCCATGAACGGTCCCATTTCGCGGATCATCGAAATCGCCACCGCCGAACCGATAAATTCTTCCTGCCCGTAACGGCGCAGTTCCAGCCCCGTTTGCAATGCCAGAATCATCCCTGTAAACATGGCCACAACCGTAATCACTCCGAGGCTTTTGATACCGGTGACGTAAAGCTGCATAACTGTTTCGCGACGCGCACGCGGCCTCCAGATGGTACGGATATAGAGCGTCGCGGAGGCCAGCATGATAAGCGCATTGCCCATATCGTGGCAGGCGATCAGAATGATCCGACCGAGACGGCGGAACGACCGGATCGGCAAGTCGAGGTACCGGTATATCTCTTTAAACGGGGCAATCATTTTTCTTTTCCTAACCGCACAAAATAAAGGAGGCGCACACTGCGCGCATCAGCTTCCTTTTTATACGCCAGCAGGCCTTTCAGTAAAGACCATTCCGTGCGCTCCGCAGCCGGTTCACTCTCGCTGTGCCAGGCAAACCACAGGATATCCTTACGAACGACTCCATCATTATTTGTCCGCTTATACAGCGTCCAGAGCGGTGCCCAGTTGCGCTCAATCGGCGCGCTATCCTTGATCGGCCAGAATTCCAGCATCCGGAAGCGGGAAACATCCCCTTCGCGCTGCCAGCTCATCAGCGGCCAGATTTTCCAATAGTTGGAAACTTTCTTCTGATTCTCCGGCAAAACGCCCTCTTCACGCAGAAAACTGCTTCCCTGGTAGAAAAACGGCAGTGCCATACGGTGGGTTTTCAGCAACTTCGGCTCCTCGGTTCTTTCCGACCAGAGCAGCGGCCAGAGCAGAAAAGTGCGCTGGTTCGGACCGGCGGCGTACTGGTCTTCGCCCCAAAGCGGCCAGAGGTAAAACTTGCTGTGCGGCTCGCTGGTGATCTTCTGGACAAAAGGCCACGGACAGAAAAGCCGACTCTGCTTTTCGCCCTCCGTAAACCGGAAGAACGGCGGAATCACCCACCATGTGCTTTCCTTCTCCATTTTCGACCGGCCGCAGACCGGAAAGAGAATCCAGGATTTTCCTGAGTTGCCCGGATAAAAATATTCAGCGGAAGTCCAGAACGGCCAGAGCACAAACTTCTTTTCGTATTTCCCCTCCAGCACCGATTTTCCATAAATCGGAAAAACACGGTCGCGCTGAATACCGGTGCCGCGTGTATGCGAATAGATCGGCCAAAGCACACTGGTCGTCTTCACGTCGTTAATCCGGCTTTTTCCATACGCCGGAAAAAGCACAAACGCGATTTCGTCGCGGCCCAGAAATTCCTTGATCGTTCCGCCGAGCGGAAAGAGCGCGAAGTAGCCTTTACCGTTTACATCGCGCCCCTGAAAATAAACAGGCAAAAGCCAGTTGCGATCCCGCGGCTTCTCCTCCTGCGCGTTGAACTTGTGGGTGTACCAGAAAATCAGCGCCCGCGAAGTCTGTTCCTCCTTAAACTCCTTGCGGGAATAGAGCGGCCAGAAATAATCGCGGATTTGGCCTTCTTCGACCACCGTATGCGAATAGAACGGACGGACAGCAAAGAAAGAACCCTGCTCCGTCTGAACGTTGTCGTAAAACGGAAACAAACTGCTCGCGGCGGCTGTCGTGCCGAGCACCGCCGCCGTCAGAAAGATAAATCCCTTGAGAAATCCCCGCTTCATTTAGACAGGGAAACTATCAAAGCCGGACTCATCCCGCAAAAGCTTTCTTTTTAGACAGAAACCACTATATTGAGCTCCGTAAACAGTTTTGATACAGTCCGACAATGATCAGCCAAAAGAACAGAATTGCGGGCGAGTTCGCCCTCTCGGAACAAGCCGTGGTGTTTCATGGAGATTGCCTCAACCTACTTGGGGACATCCCAGATGAATCGCTGCAACTCGTCGTCACCTCACCACCTTACAACATCGGAAAAGAATACGAGAAACGAATACATCTCGATATGTACTTGCGCCAGCAGGCGCAGGTCATAGCGGAATGCGCCCGAGTTCTTTCACCCAAGGGCAGCATATGCTGGCAGGTCGGAAACTACGTGGACAATGGCGCAATTGTTCCGCTAGATACCGTCCTATATCCGATATTTGCCGGACTCGGTCTTCGGATGCGCAACCGGATTATCTGGCATTTTGAACATGGTCTTCATTGTGCCCGCCGATTTTCTGGACGATACGAAACGATCATTTGGTTCACAAAGTCAGACGACTATGTTTTCAACTTGGATGCGGTGCGTGTACCACAAAAATATCCAGGCAAGAAATACTTCAAGGGGCCGAAGGCAGGTCAGTATTCCTGTAATCCTCTCGGTAAAAATCCAGGCGACCTTTGGGTGATTCCGAATGTAAAAAGTAATCATGTTGAAAAAACCGGCCACCCCTGCCAGTTTCCTGTTGAGCTAATCGAGCGCCTTGTTCTCTCCATGACTGAGCATGGCGATTGGGTTCTTGACCCCTTTCTTGGAACCGGCACGTCTATTATTGCGGCAGTTCGTCACGGGCGACGTGGCGCGGGTGCGGAAACACAATCGAAGTATGTGTCTCTCGCTCGACAGCGCATCGAACAAGAAATGGATGGAACGCTACAAACACGCCCGATGACCAGACCGGTTTACGACCCAATCGAAGCAGGCAACAGCTTGACTATTGCACCATGGGCAACAAATGATTCCAAGGCGCAGATGGTCTTGCTTGAAAAGGCGAAAAGAAAGCAGAGGTATTCCGTCAAATGAAAATTGCAGAAACATACTCACATCTGAACGGTCTGGAGTTTCTTATCGTTCACAAACCGGCCCTATGGAAAGAGATTCAGGCGGTAATAGCCGCCATTGACGCCACCAAGTGCAAGACAAAGGTGTCAAAAGAGAAAACCATGAAAGGTAAATTACTTTACAGCCCAATTGATATGAATGTGGCATTCAAGAGGCTCCTGCGATTGAAAAAGTGGAACGAGAGCCGTGTTAGTTACTGGGTAACGCGAAGCGAGAAATTGATTCGGAAGACACTTGCAATGCCCGCCTCGGAACAAAAGAAGGAGATCGAAGCGGCGGGAGAAAAACCTATTTTTAGTTACAATCAGACCGACTTTGTAAAAGACCGTGTGGCAGTAGAGGTCCAGTTTGGCAAGTACTCGTTTGTAGCGTACGATCTCTTTGTCAAACATCTCGCCTTCTACGTGCGTGATGAAATTGATGTGGGTATTGAAATCCTCCCCATGAAGTCCCTTCAGAGCCAAATGAGTTCTGGTGTGGCCTACTACGAAGGCGAGTTCTACAACGTAGTCAGACAAGGTCGGGGTGTTCCATCAGTCCCGCTTGTGCTCCTTGGTATCGAAGCCTGAAGAAAATAAAAGAACTGGGAAAGTATCCTCGCGTTTAAGCGTTTGGTGTTTCAGAGCAGGCTACCCGATGAATTTTTTGACTACCGCCGTGAGTTCTTCGGCGAGGCGGTTAGTCATTTCATCGGTCGGGCCTTCGACCATGACGCGGCACATCGGCTGGGTGCCGGAATAGCGAATCAGCACGCGTCCCTTGTCGCCTAGTTCGGCCTCGGCTTTTTTGACGGCTTTCTGTATTTCCGAAATATCTTCGAGCGGCGGCTTCTGCGCCACATCGAAGTTGATGAGTCTCTGCGGGAAAACTTTCATGACTTTCGCCAGCTTCGAGAGCGGCTTGCCGGTTTCGCGCATAATGGCGAGCAATTGCAGCGCGGCGATGATGCCGTCGCCAGTAGAGTGGTGGTTGTGGAAAATCACATGGCCGGAGGCTTCGCCGCCGAGCACCGCGTCGTCTTTGATCATCCGCTCCAGCACATAACGGTCGCCGACCGGCGTGATGGCTACATCAATCCCCAGCTCTTTCATGGCGGAGAGAAAGCCGAAATTGCTCATGACTGTTGCGACGATCTCGTTATTTTTAAGCAGTCCTTTTTTCTTATAGTGAACCGCGCAGATGGCCATGATCTGGTCGCCGGAAAGTTCGGTTCCGGTTTCATCCACCACGATCAGGCGGTCGGCGTCGCCGTCGAAGGCCAGACCGACATTCGAGCCGGTCGCCAGCACTTTGGCTTTGAGATCGCCGGTATGCTGCGAGCCGCAATTGTCGTTAATGTTCATCCCGTTGGGCGAAATATGGATAGCCGACACCGATGCACCCAGTTCCGCGAAAATGGTCGGCGCGACTTTGTAGGAAGCTCCGTTGGCGCAGTCGAGGGCGACTTTCATTCCGTCTAGCGTGAGATTTTCTGGAAAGGTGTTCTTGCAGAAAACAATGTAGCGTCCGACGGCATCGTCGATACGCTTGGCTTTGCCGATATCGTCCTCGGTCGAACGGACATCGCGTAGCGTACGGCCGGCGATCAGTTTTTCCATCTCCTCTTCCTCGGCGTCAGGCAGTTTATAGCCGGTGCGCGAAAAGATTTTGATGCCGTTGTCATGATAGGGATTATGCGAGGCGGAGATGACAATACCGGCATCGGCGCGCATGTCCTGCGTGATGAACGCCACGCCGGGCGTCGGTAGCGGGCCGAGCAGAAGAACATCCACGCCCATGGAGCAGACACCGGCCGTCAGCGCGTTTTCGAGCATGTAGCCGCTCAGACGAGTGTCTTTGCCAATCACAATGCGAGGACGGGAACCTTTTCCCTTATGGTATTCCTTGCAGACATAGGCGACCGCGCGGCCGATTTCCAGCGCCTGCTCGGCGGTCATGTTGCCCATGTTGGCCATGCCGCGAACGCCATCGGTTCCAAATAGTTTTCCCATCTTTCTCTCCTTTAACTCCACAGCGCGGCGGCTTCATCGACAATCGACTGAAGCCACGCCGCCGCACCGGTTCGTGCGCCTTCGCTCAAATTCTGCACAGCGCTGATATAGCCCGTCTTGTCTGCCTTCGTGATTTCGCTCATCAGACTCGCGCTGGCGACCGTGTCGAGCGGGGTTTTCCAATATTTGGAAACTTTCGCCATTTTTCCCCCAAGGCTTGGAACTTTTGCGGCGAGTTGCTCCAACCTTTGGATACGTTCTTTCAAAATCAGGTCGAGGTTGGCCAGCGCGCCTGCGTGGCAGGCGCGGTCGAATTCATCGCGGATGAAGAGAACGCGCACATTTTCATACCACGCTTTGAGTGCGCGGATATTGCCGATGTAGATGAGGTTGTTTTTGACGATGCGATCAATGTTTTTATAAACGCCCGACTCGAACGGAACGGTCTTCTCCGCCGGTGTGGCGGGAATATGAAGCTGATTTTCTTCGAGCACGTCTTTGCGGCAGATTCCCCCGGCGGCGATGACGCATCCGTAGGCAATGCGTGCTGGGCCGACCAGTCCGCCCTGCCCGCCAAGAAAAATGGATTTCTGATTGAGCAGAACGCCGCGCGGCACGTCACCGACCAGCGAGGCGGTGGCTTTATCCTGATTCGGCGTGTAATTGAAATGGATGTAGGAAGAGCCGACTTCGCTGTGGTCTTTGCGGCTCGTGCCGCCAGCCATCAGGATGTCGCAGAAGTTGATGAGACTGCCGAGCGTGACAAAGGGAAGCAGGACGGTTTGTTTCAGGCCGACGGTATGCGCGCCATTGGCTTCTTCTTCGAGAATGGTGCCTTCACGGACGTGCGCGCCGCTGCCCATATTGGCGCCGTCGAGAAATACCGCGCCGGAAAAATATCCGCCTTTGAGTTTTACACCGCGACCGAGCTGGCAGTTTTCAATCGTGACCGGCGCTTCAGCTCCAAGCACACAGCCGGGGCCGATGGAGGTCTTCTCGCCGGAAATGCGGCATCCGGGATGGATGACAGCATCCGGCGCGATGCGCGCCGGATTCACTTCAGGGCCGATGAAGACACCATTCTTCATTTAAGCAGAACTCCGATCGTCGTTCCGATTCCCGTAAAAAGGAGCAGCGCGATGGAGGTTTTCATGGAGAACGCCAGATTGAAGATTTCAATCTTGGTTTTACCGCCGGTAAAAATAAAAAACAGGGCGCAAAGCGCCATCAGGACCAAAGCCCAAATCAGCGATTTATTCATGACATATTCCTTTGCTAAAACTCTTCGCAATCCGGCATCTGTTCGAAAGCGCTGTATATCCATTCCAGAATGGACTCGAAACGGGCGTCGCCGTGCAACGACGCCAGATCGGGATCTTTCTTCATTCCGTCGTAGTCGTTATAGCCCAGCTCAACGGCACGGTTGAGCGCGTCGAACGCATCGTCGGAACGGTTTGAAAGCGCCAGACTGCACGCGAGATTATACCAGACGACCGGATCTTCGGCGCAAAGTCGGCTGAGGCGTTCGTCCACACGCAAGCCGTCGGCATAAGCGCCTGTGCGGGTGTAAAGGTCGCCCAGCACGCGCATGACGTCGGTATCCTCAGGCAACCGCCGGGCGATGGCCTGAAGAAATTCCAGTTCCTGCTTATTCTCGCGGAGGTCTTCCGGCTGTTTGTCGATCGGTATCACGTTTTGAAATTCCACTATTTGCGTTTGGATATCGGAGTCACTTTGCGCAGGACCGGTCCGGTGTAGACCTGCCGCGGACGGGCAATGCGAGAATCGTCGTCGCTCTGCATTTCCAGCCACTGAGCAATCCATCCCGGCAGGCGGCCGATGGCGAACATGACGGTGAACATATTGGTCGGAATGCCCATCTCGCGATAGGTGAGTCCCGTGTAGAAGTCCACGTTGGGATAAAGATTGCGCTCCTGGAAATAGGAATCGGCCAGCGCTTTTTCTTCCAGTTCCATAGCGATATCCAGCAACGGATCTTTGGTATGCGTCACCGCAATTACTTTTTTGCACAGCTCTTTGGCGATCTTAGCACGCGGGTCGTAGGATTTGTACACGCGGTGGCCAAAGCCCATCAGCCGGAACGGACTGCGCGGGTTTTTGGCACGCTCAATCACTTTGTCAACATCGCCGCCCTCGCGGTAGATTTCCTGCAGCATCTCGATGACGTGCTGGTTGGCGCCGCCGTGCTTTGGCCCCCACAGCGCGCAGATGCCCGCCGCAATCGAAGCATACAGATTGATCCCGGAGCTGCCCACGCCGCGCACAACAGAGGTAGAGCAGTTCTGCTCATGATCGGCATGAATGATGAGCAGTTTGTTGAGCGCGTCGGCCATGACTGGATCAATCGGTTCGCCGCGCACCGGCGAACTGAACATCATGTTCAGGAAGTTTTCGCAGTATTTAAGGTCGTGCCGCGGATAGACCGCCGGTTCGCCGATGGATTTTTTATAGGAAAAGGCGGCAATCGTGCGCAGTTTGGAAAGCAACCGTGTAACGGTCATATCCACATCCTCTTTGAGGTCACCACTCAGTTCGGGATAAAAAGAGGAAAGCGAAACCGCCATGGCCGAAAGAATCGCCATCGGATGCGAATGCTCGGGATAGTTGCTGAAAAATTCGCGCATATCCTCATGGATCATGGAGTGACGGTTAAGAAGCATCGCGTAGTTTTCTCTCTGCGCGAGGGTCGGCAGCGAGCCGTGAACCAGCAGATAGGCCACTTCGATGAATTCGCATTTTGCCGCCAGATCGGCCACATCGTAGCCGCGATAGCGCAGAATGCCTTTTTCGCCGTCAATAAAGGTGATATCGCTGGCGCAGGAGCCGGTGTTGCCGAAGCCCGGATCATAGGTGATCAGCCCGGTCTCTTTGCGCAGTTTGCCGATATCCATGGCCCGCTCGCCTTCCGTGCCCTCGTAAATAGGACAGACCAGCTTCTGGTTATCAACATGTATTTCAGCCTGTCCGATTTTTTCCATTTTCATAATCAACCTCTCTGATTTCAAGGGCTGGGGAGTGTATTTATCCCCAAAGTCCTTTATCAAGCAAAAAGCCTATTCCACCGTCACGCTTTTGGCCAAATTGCGCGGTTTATCAATATCGGTGCCGCGGGCGCGGGCCGCGTAATAGGCCAGCAACTGAAGTCCGACCACATTGACGATCGGCGTGAATTCGTCGCGAACCTCCGGCACATAAATGATATCGCCGGCCAGCTTTGCAATCTCCGTATCCCCTTCCGTCGCCACTGCGATAATCCGTCCGCTGCGCGCCTCTACTTCCTTGATATTCGAAAGCATCTTTTCGTAGACCTCGTCGGATGTCTTTGTGCAGATGCAGATGACTGGCAGCGCATCATTGATCAGCGCAATCGGGCCATGCTTCATTTCGCCCGCGGCATAACCTTCGGCATGCTGGTAGGAAATCTCCTTGTTCTTAAGCGCGCCTTCGAGCGCGGTGGGATAGTTGAACTTGCGTCCCAGATAAAGCGAACTCGGGCCGTCGTGGTGCTTTTCGCTGATCGCCTGAATTTCATCTTTTTTCTGAATCACATAATGAACAGCGTCTGGGACTTCCTGCAAGTCAGTAAGATAGGACTCAATCTGCTCCGGCGTCAGATTGCCGCGAACCCCGGCCACGTAGAGCGCAAACAGCGCAAAAGCCATCAACTGCGCCGTGTAGGCCTTGGTCGAAGCCACGCCGATTTCCGGACCGCAGTTGGTGAAAAATACCGCGTCGCTTTCGCGCACCACTGAACTGCCTTCGACATTGCAAATGGCGAAAATTTTACAGCCCCACTCTTTGGCCATACGGATCGAGGCCAGCGTATCGGCCGTCTCGCCGGACTGCGAAACCGGAATAATTAACGTGCCGGGATCGATTTTCGGGTCGCGGTAGCGGAACTCGCTGGCAAGGTCGGTTTCGACCGCGATGCCGGTCAGATTTTCCAGCAACAGCTTGCCGTACATCCCCGCATGATAGGCCGTGCCGCAGGAAACGATCATAATGCGGTTGAGCTTGCGGAAATAGTCCGATTTCAGATCGGAGCCGATATCAATTTTCCCGTCCGCCGAAACGTGTTTTTCCAGCATCGCGCGCAGAATACGCGGCTGTTCATGGATTTCCTTGAGCATGAAGGTTTCAAACCCGGCGCATTCGGCGGCCTCAGCCTTAAAACTGATCTCTTTAATCATCGGCGTAACCGCCACACCTTCCATCGTGCAGATTTCCACGCTATCGGCGCGAACAACGGCCATTTCGCCGTCGTTCAGATAGATGGCTTTTTTGATCCGGTTGATAATGGCCGGCACGTCGCTGGCGATGAAATTCTCTTTCTCGCCCAGCCCGATAATCAGCGGACTTCCCTTGCGGGCGCAATAAATGGCGTCCGGCTCGGTGCGGAACAGAATTCCAAGCGCATAAGCTCCGCGCAACCGCTTGAGCGTTCGCTGAATCGCCTCGACCGGCGATTTCGCGCCGTCCTTAAGCATCTGTTCTATTAGGTGCGGAACCACTTCCGTGTCGGTTTCAGAAAGGAATTTGTGTCCCTTGGCGGACAGTTCCTCGCGCAACTCAGCATAGTTTTCAATAATCCCGTTATGCACAACCGCAATGGCTCCGTCCGAGCTGGAATGCGGGTGAGAATTAATCTGCGAAGGCGCGCCGTGCGTCGCCCAGCGGGTATGGCCGATTCCGCGAGTTCCCTTGACCGGATCTGCGGCCAGCATTTTCTCCAGATTGACCAGCCGTCCGACTTCCTTGCGCGACGTGATTTTACCGCCGCTAAGCACGGCAATACCCGCCGAGTCATACCCCCGGTATTCCAGCCGCTGCAACCCGTCGATCAGAATCGGGGCCGCTTCCTTACTGCCAATGTAACCAACTACTCCGCACATAATTATTCACTCCCCCTAAACCAAGTAAAAGAGGGCCGCAGTCTGCCTGATAAAAGCTCTGAAAACAAAACTAAAAACCGCCCAGCTGCCCAGCCCGTAGAGGATATCTTACAAGTTCCCCCCGCCGGAGAGGTGACGACTTGTCCTCCGACAGGTGGAAACGGCGGGATGGGTTCATCTTTTCTGTGGGGGCGGACGGTGGCCGCCCGCTCATCGGAGACCGCGCCCACCGTGCGCGGCTACAATAAAAAACGGGCCGCCGCGCGGCCCGGATTTTAAAAGGGTAAAAGAGTTAAAGGTTAAAAATGACCGTAGCTTTTGCGAAGGCGGCGGTAGCCTGTAACGATCAGGCCGCCCAGCACGAGCGAAAGCGCGGTCGCCGGTTCAGGGATTGCAACGACGCGGAACCCGACAGACCAGCCCTCATACGCTGAATTGCCGCCGTAGCCGCGATACGACGGACGCAGGTAGTACTCGACGTCGGAGAAACTGCCGCCGCGTAGGCAACTGGGCAAAGCTTCCATCCACTCCCAAACATTGCCCATCATGTCATAGGTGCCGTTCTGCTCCTGTAATCCCGACCCGACAGTCCATGCGGTATGATTTCCATTTGCATCGTAATTTGCCTCTGTTCCGGATGGCGCAGTGCCCGTCCCATTGGCGTAGAGCGAATAGCCGGAGGCGTCGGGCTTGAAATAGGCCGCCTTGTACCACTCGTTTTCCGTCGGCAGGGCATAAACCGTTCCGTAGGTGGTGACCGCCGAGGCGCGGTCGGCGGACCGAAAGGTTCCGCCGATGAACTGATAGGCTCCATTGTTGGTGTTGCCGCTGGTCATCCAATTGCAGTATTGCATCGCTTCGTAGAGCGAGACATAACTCGCTGGCGCATTGGCTCCCACCGTGCGAGTCCCGTCATTCCAGTAGTTTTCGTTGCCGTTGCCTGCGCCGGAAGCCGTGAACTCCGCAATCGTCACTTCGGTTGCCGAGATTCGGTAGGTGTAGCTCACATCACCGTAGCCCGTCGTGTCCGCCGCATTGCCCGCATTGCCGATCGTTACAAGCGCCGCCTGCGCCATGCCGCACAGCGCAACCAGCACCGTCACCAACCAATTTAATCTCATAACACGCCCCTTTTTTGTGGGCAGAGTATTCAACCGGAAAGACTCTGGCGAGTGAAATAACCTCGGCCGCTTTTGCACAGAAAAGGGTTGCACGCCGAAAGCTTTTCCTGTTTTATCCCCGCTTCACCGAACCATTGAGGAAATTGATTTATGGCAAAAACGAGCAGTATCGTTAAAAACAACAAGCGCATGAAGCTGGTCAAAAAGTACTACGCCAAGCGCATAGAACTTAAGACCATCATCCATAATCCGAAAACGTCCTACGAAGACCGTATGGCCGCATTCGACAAGCTGCGCAAACTGCCGCGCAACGCCAACCCGGTTCGCGTTCAAAGCCGTTGCCGCGTGACTGGACGTCCGCGCGCCGTCTACAAAAAGTTCGGTCTCTCCCGCATCACCCTGCGCGAAATGGCTTCTAACGGGCTCATCCCCGGCATGACCAAAGCCAGCTGGTAAAAACCGCTCTTGGTCTGTATCAAACGCTCTCCGTTCGCGGAGAGCGTTTTTTTTGCGCATCCGGACATAAAAAAACCGGCCCATTTGGACCGGCTTTCAAACAGAGCGTAAACTCTCTTAGGCTTTGGTCACCAGACCCGAGCGGATCGCCTTGGCCGAAACCCAGATGCGACTCACGGTGCCGTTTTCATCCTTCACGCGGACATGCTGAAGGTTTGCCTTGAATTTACGTTTGGTGGCGCTGGTCACGTGCAGACCGATACCGCCTTTGCTCTTTCTCAAGCCCTTACGGACAATCCGGCGGCCTGAAATCGTTCCCTTACCTGTCATTGCACATTTAGCCATGGTTCTTCCTCACAATCTAAAAATTTACCTCAAAGAGTGGCGTAATTTACGGACAGACCTTCCCCTTGGCAAGCGCCAAATCACACCAAATCCGCAAAGACCGCATCGCTCACAAAAAGCGCCTCCTCCGTAAGCCGGATGCGCCGCCCGTCGATCACCAGTAAGCCCTCTTTTTCCAAACATTGGAAACTGTCCGCTAGTTTTTTCCAAAGGCTGGAAGAAACCTCGACGCCCGCAAGCTGCCGCAGTCCCATAACCAGCGTTTCGCGTTCCTTCGCCTCCGGATCGAGCCGCTCCTCGAACTCCCGCCGCGGGCCTGCCCTGAGCCCTGCCTGCCCTGAGCTTGTCGAAGAGGTCGAAGGGCCGTTCGCACAGTAATCATCCAGGTCTGAAACGTTCGCCCAGCGAACACCCTTCCAGTGCGAGTGCGCCGCGGGGCCAAGGCCAATGTATTCGCCGCCACTCCAGTAGAGCAGATTATGACGGCACTCAAACCCCGGTTTGGCAAAGTTAGAAATCTCGTAATGGACAAAGCCCGCCGATTTAAGCCGCGCGCGAATCCGGTCATACATTTCCCGCTCCAGCTCTTCGTCCAGCTTTTGCGGATTTCGAGCCGTCAGCGGCGTGCCTTCTTCGTACATCAGGTTATAAATCGCAATATGTTCAGGATCGAGCGCCAGCGCCCGGTCGAGATCGGACTCCAGCATTTCCATTGTCTGCCCCGGAACGCCGAAGATCAGATCGAGACTGATATTTTCAAAGCCCGCGGCGCGCGCCAGCCGGAAAGCCTCTTCCGCCTGCTCCGCCGTGTGGATGCGCCCCAAGGTTTCCAGACATTGGAAATTAAACGACTGCACGCCGATCGAAAGCCGGTTCACGCCGCTTCGTTTCAGCAACGCCAACTTCGCTGCATCGACAGTTCCCGGATTTGCCTCGCACGAAAACTCCACCGGACTGAATTTTCCGAGGTTCGGGAGAAATTTTTCCAAAGCTTGGAAATCCGGGGCGGTCGGCGTGCCGCCACCGATAAAGATCGTCTCCGGCGTAAAATCGGCCGGCAGATTCCGCAGCTCTTTTTCCAAGGTTTGGAAAAACTGTTCCTGTTTTTTCCGATCACCGGAAACAACGGAATAAAAAGCGCAGTAGGAACACTTGCGCACACAGAACGGAATATGAATGTACAGACCTGACATGATTGCCGATTGTAGATTGCCGACTTACGATTTACACTCACGCACGTGAAAAAAATAAGGCTCGATCAACTGCTGGTGGAAAAAGGACTCGCTGAAAGCCGCGAGAAGGCAAAGCGACTGATTATGTCCGGCCAGATTCTCGTCGATGGCTACCCTTCCCCTAAACCCGGCCAGACCCTTGATCCCGACCACAAAATCGTTTTGAAGGAAGCCGAACGGTTTGTCAGCCGCGGCGGCGAAAAGCTCGAAGGGGCGATGGAAGCCTTTCCGATTAATCTGTCCGGCAAGGTCTGTCTCGACATCGGCTCCTCGACCGGCGGCTTCACCGACTGCATGCTTCAGCACGGCGCGGCCAAGGTTTACGCCGTGGACGTCGGTAAAGGACAACTTCACTGGAAACTGCGCGAAGATCCGCGCGTTGTGGTCATGGAAGGTGTGAACGCCCGCTACCTGACACCCGCCGATCTTCCTGAACCGGCCGACTTTGCCTCGATCGACACCTCCTTTATTTCACTGACCAATATCCTGCCCGCCGTTAAAGTGTTGCTGAAACCCGGCGGGGAGATCGTCTCGCTGATTAAGCCTCAGTTTGAAGCCGGCAAAGAGGAAGTAGATAGAGGACGCGGTGTCATCACCGATCCGGCGATTCATGAAGAGGTGATTTCCAAGGTTCGGAAGTTCGGAACCGAGGAGCTGAACCTGGAATGGCTTGGCATTTCCACCTCGCCGCTCAAGGGGCCGAAAGGCAACGTCGAGTTTCTGGCCTACTGGAGGAAACAAACGCTTGCCATTTAAAGCCGCCTGCTTACAATGCCGCACTTTGCTTGATCTTTCGGGGTGTGGCTCAGCCTGGTAGAGCGCTACGTTCGGGACGTAGAAGTCGCAAGTTCGAATCTTGTCACCCCGACCACCTAACTACCTCACTTACAGCACGTTGCAAAACGTGCTTTTCCTTTTTTAGCATCGTGCGGCCCCGACTTCGGGCAATACTTCGGGTTGAGCCGTTTGATTCGCCCGCTTTGTTTAGAAGCAGTCGAGCAAACGGAGGCAGATGTGCATCTGGAAATGCAGAAGATGTAAACGCCGGTTGAAAAGTGCGGCACCCGATCAGCCTTTTTCCAACTCCGGTTTTCAGGTTTAAACTTCTTGTCCAATGTTTTGAAAACAAAAAACGGGCTCTCGATTGAGAGCCCGTTTCGTCGTCTGATGGAGACAGACTTTAGTTGGTGGCGCGACCGCCGACACCTTTGGTGCCTTTGGCAATTGCTTTGGCTTCGCCTTTCGGACGGAGCGAGCGGGAAGCCGCACCAGCCTGCCACATTTCGGAGTCGTGGATGGCTTTCAGTTCTTTGGTCAGGCGGACTTTGTAGTTTTTCGCGCCGCAGACTTTCAGAACGCGCTTGGCTTCGGACTTCGTCTTGACCGCTTTGTAGAGGTCATTGAATACCGGCAGCGTGGCTTTCTTGAACTTCGGCGACCAGTCCAGCGCGCCGCGCTGTGCGGTGGCGGAGCAGTTCGAGAACATCCAGTCCATGCCGTTTTCGTCGACGAGACGGATCAGGCTCTGGGTGAGCTCTTCAACCGTTTCGTTGAACGCTTCGGACGGGCTGTGGCCGTTCTTGCGGAGCACTTCGTACTGCGCTTCCATGACGCCAGCCAGACAGCCCATCAGGACGCCGCGCTCGCCGACGAGGTCGGAAGTCACTTCTTTTTCAAAGGTGGTCGGGAACAGGTAACCGGAGCCGATACCGATACCGAGAGCGATACAACGCTCTTCGGCATGACCGGTGGCGTCCTGGAACACGCCGAAGCTGGAGTTGATACCCGCGCCGCTCAGGAAGTTGCGGCGGACGTTCAGGCCGGAGCCTTTCGGAGCGACCAGCAGCACGTCCACGTTTTTCGGCGGGATGATTTTGGTCAGGTCTTTGTAAACGATCGAGAAGCCGTGGCTGAAGTAGAGGGCGTCGCCCGCTTTCAGGTTGCGCTTGATCATCGGCCAGCAGAGTTTCTGCGCCGCGTCGGAGAGCAGGTACTGAATGACGGTTCCCTTTTGAACCGCTTCTTCGATTTCGAACAGCGTTTTGCCCGGGACGAAGCCGTCCTTGATGGCGCGGTTCCAGTCCTGCATGAACTGCTTGGACTGACCGATGATGACGTTGAAGCCGTTGTCGCGCAGGTTGAGCGCCTGGGCCGGGCCCTGTACGCCGTAGCCGATGACCGCGATGACTTCGTTTTTCAGAACTTTGCGGGCTTTCGCCAGCGAAAACTCTTTGCGGGTAACGACGGTTTCTTTTGTGCCGCCGAAATTGATAATTGCCATGGTATTCTCCTTAGTTATGTAATCAGGTACGTTAAATCCCTGAACAAGCAAGCGGGGGTTTTACGTGGAAAGCCCCGTTCCGTCAATGTCTCTTTTTCTGAATGTTCAGGTCGATCAGCCCTTGAGATAGCGGATACCGTTCTCAAAAAACTTCAGGCCGAGCCCTTGTGCCGGAAGCGTACCGTTCAACTTCTGCACGTCCCAGTTGGGATGGTTCTCAGGAAAAAGGTAGGCCTCGGGATGCGGCATCAGGCCGAAGATACGGCCGGTCGGGTCGCACAGGCCGGCAATGGCGTTGAGCGATCCGTTCGGGTTGGCCGGGAAATCTTTGGTCGGATTGCCGTCTGCGTCGGCATAACGCGCGGCGGCGCAACCGAGTGATTCAATCTGCTCAATCACCTTGGCGTCCGTGGTGAAAATCTTGCCCTCGCCGTGGCGAATCGGCAACGGCATCGTGTCGAATCCTTTGGTGAAGATGCACGGCGACTTCGCTTCAAACTTCAAATTGACCCAGAAATTCTGGAAGTGGCCGCAGTCGTTCTGCATCAGCGACACCTTAGGCTCAAAATATTCGTCGTTCAGCCCCGGAAGCAGACCGATTTTCGTCATCGTCTGGAATCCGTTACAGACGCCGAGAATGATTTTTTGATCGTCGATAAACTTCTGGAGCTCCTCACGCAGATGGTGTTTTACCCGCAGAGCGAAAACGTGACCGCTGGTCATGTGGTCGCCGTAAGAAAAGCCGCCGATAAACATCAGTCCGCGGAAATCGCGCATCTGCGCCGGGTTGTCGAGCAGATCGTTTAAGTGCACCTGAACCGGCAACCCGCCCGCCAGTTCCCATGCCCGCGAAGACTCCGCCTCGCAGTTCACCCCGTAGCCCGTAATAATCAAAATTTTTGGTTTCATAATGAGGCCGCACAGTTAACAGAAACCTTCCGCCATTTGCGAACAGAATTTATCAGCCAGACGGCTTTTGCCCGTTTCAGGTCATCCATCGTGATGATCCGCTCTTCAATCTCGCCCTTTGCGAGCAGTTCGTCGCGGAACGTCCCGGCCAGCAGACAGCAGGAAACCGGCGGCGTTAATTTGTACCCGTCGAGTTCGACTACCACGTTGGCGATACAGCTCTCGGTGATTTCACCGCGCTCATTAAACAGCAGCACATCGTCCGCATCAGAGAAATCCGCCTTCGCCTTTTCGTAAACGGCGCGGTTCGTCGTCTTGTGATAAAGAAATACATCGCCTGAATCCACCGGCTCTTTCGCGAGAGTCAGCGTGGCAGAGGCTTCCAGCCTCTGCAAGCGGCAGGATGCCGCTTCCACCTTAAAAGCACCGCCCTTATTTAAAAGCAACCGGATCCGCATCGGCTCTTCAAACGACAGGCCTCGTAGTTCCTCGCAGATTTTCTCCGCATCCATTCTAAACCCAAAATACTCCGCCGAACCGGCCAGCCGCTTGAGGTGGAGCTCCAGCAGAAAGATGCCCTGCCCCGGCTCATAGAGCATCGTTTCCAACAGCTGGAAGTCCGGAAACCGGCGCGTGAGAATCCGCGCCTTGGAAAGCGCCTCGTTATATTCGGCGTCCGCATCAGAATCCCAAACTATGCCGCCACCAATCCCATATTCCGCCTTACCGTTCTGAATCACCGCCGTTCGAATCGCCACGTTGAATTGAGCATTACCATCCGGACTGATAAAACCAATCGACCCCGTATAAACGCCGCGCGTCGATTTTTCCAAACCTTGGATGATCTCCATCGTCTTGGCTTTCGGCGCACCGGTAATCGAGGCGCAGGGAAACAGAGTTCTAAGTGTGGCAGCGGCATCCTGCCGCTGATTGCTGCGGCTGGAAGCCGCAGCCACCCTGCCCTTCACCGTCGAAGTCATCTGCCAGACGGTCGGATATTTTTCGACGTCGAACCGGCTGAGTGTTTCGACCGTTCCCGCTTCGGCCACGCGGCCGATATCGTTGCGGATCATATCGACGATCATAATGTTTTCCGCACGATCCTTCGCCGAGTTCCTCAGCGCTTCGGCGACGGCGCGGTCGTCCTCCGCCGTCAGTGCGCGCGACATGGTGCCCTTCATTGGACGGGAAATAATCACGCCGTCCTTGAGTTCAAAGAAAAGCTCAGGTGATGCAGAGCAAATGGCGAACTCATCAGTTTCGATAAAGGCGGCATAACGCCCCTGCTGCGCTTCAGCCAGATCGCAGAAAAAGTCGAACGGTGAACCGGAAAACTCTGCGTTCAGCCGAAACGTGTAATTGACCTGATAGGTGTCGCCCGCCGCGATGTGCTCTTTGATCGCCGCAATCGCTGAGCCGTATTCACCTCGCGTCACTGATGGTTTCCACTCACCAAGCTGATAGTGGCGCAGGCATCCTTGCCTGTGCATTTGAGCAGACAGGGATGTCTGCTCCACATTCTTGAACAGGCCAAAGTGAAGCAAAGGAACTGGAGGGACGCGCTCCGTCGCGTCCGAGGCCACGACGGAGCGTGGCCCTCCAAAAACAGTTAGAGCATCGTCAAATGCGCCCGCCGCTTCGTAGGAAATAAACCCGGCGGCCCACAGTCCGCTCGATTCAATTTTTTCCAAACATTGGAAAACCTCATCTGCCGTACGCGCCGTCAGCACCTCGACCGGATCCGAAAAGCGGAGCCAGTCGTTTCCGTGCTGAAGCAGAACATTCATTAAATACTGTAGAGCGTTTTTTTGAACGGTTTGCAGAGTGTTTCCTTATTCATCCGATCCTTATCGCGAGGCGGGCGTGATTACGTCGATCGCATCCGTCTGCCATTTGTCTTGCACACAAATACTGACGGTGAGTTCCTTGTCGCCAGTTGTGGATCCCACGGGCTGGATATACATCACCAGTGAGGCGAGCCGTTGACCCGGCTCAAACACCAGATCGGGCCAGCTGTTGCGGTTGGCGTCGCCGATGATTTGATCTCCCTGATCCAGAAAGTCGCCGTCGCCGTTGGCATCAATGGAAATGAGTTTGCCGGAGACTGCATCATAGGTTTCGATGCGCATGGGCGTAGAGGACCTCACCGAGAAATCCACGGTTTGCTGCTGTTCCGCATCAAGCCGCTGGATCATATGGTGAATCGGGATGAGATAGAATGGATTGTCCTGAAACGCATGGGCATCGATGACGGTCGTGCGTTTCCCGATTTCTGCGGCACGGTATTCCCATGATCCCGAAACGCCGGCCTGTTGAGAATTCAGAGGAATCCATTCGCATTGCACTGCGGCCCCAGTGCCGTTCTCACGCGGCTGTGCGAAGACATCGACGATGCAGGATGCGCCGGGATCCAGGCTCAACGGGTACACCCGTTGGACATTTTCGAACACGGGACTCGCACTGACGGTTAGCCATTGCTCGTCCTGCCGTTTAAGCTGACCGATCGATCCGTTCAGCCGAATTTCCCCCTGCTGCGAAACGCCCGCAGGATTGTGTATATAGAATCGGCCGTAAGCGGCCTGCCCTGCCAACGCCGCCGAAAGGCTCCTGCGGGGCTGAACATCAACGGAAGGAATGAATTGTACGCCGACACCGGCAACCGGTTGCCGTACGCCCTTGGTTGGCACCGGTTTTGTTGGTGCCGGTTCTGTCCGGCCAATTTTCTCTTCCGGAGCAGGACGTTCCATTTCGGCCATCGAATCCACGGCCTTTCTCGCAATACGGTTCCGCATGCCCTCCAGCACAGCAAGGTTGTCTTGCAGGCGTTTAGGCAGGCTCATGGCCTTGGCGAGCCGCACGGCCTCCTGCTGAATCTGGACGGCGTCGGCATAACAGCCCTTCATCATGAGGAACTGTGCATATTTTTCATAAAGCGGCAGTTCTTCGAATTTATTTCCTGCCCGCCGGGCGTTTTCCAGCGCCAGTAAAAGCCACTCCTCCAGCTCGGGGCGCACCGCGCCGTCATCCAATGCCAGATCGATGGCTGTGTTCAATATTCGAATCCTGTGGTATGGAGTTACATCCGTAGCAGTTTGCACGAAAAGGGTGTCCACCATTTTCCATGCCTCTTGCTTGTGACCAAGCGCATGGTAGACACGGGCTTTATTCAGCGATCCGTTCAATACAACCGAACGACTGTTCCAGCGAAAGCCGGCTATCTGCTTTTCTGCTTCATCGGCCAGTGCCAGATCGTCTTCGGTGAGGCCTCCGGTCCGAATCCGAATAACAGCCAGATCGAGCTTAGCCCGCAGGACGTCCCGTTGACGGGTTCCATAGTAGCCTTCTGCCTTGGTAAGGAAATCACGAAGAAAACGGGCCGCTTCGTCGGGGTAGCCATGCAACAAAGCGAGATCCGACAGCAGTTTATACGAGAAAAGCCCGAGAACTCGCCCAACTTCACCGCGCATTTGATGACGGCTTTTCATGAATTCGTCAGCATAACGGATGTTCCAGGCACTCAATTCGGCGGCTTTAATCCAATCGCCTGAATTCTTTGCTGACTCTGCCACATCACTAATGCCATACAGGAACGGATACCAGATCAAATCCTGCTGATCGCTCGCGGTCAAGCCCTGCGTGTGCTCAAGCAGGTCTTGTTCGTAAATGGGAGCATTGTAACGCCGGGCGTCGGGTAGAAACGAAAATATCGGCCCCAGATCGTCGTAACCGATACAGTCCGTATCCAGGCCTTTTTGCGATTTCAGGTAATTTTCGACCTTGTTGCAAATTGCTCTGGCCTGAGCAGCTCTGCCCAGCTCGTAGTTCATCAGTACGATATTACCCAGCAGGCAGTAATGGTAAACCGGCAAACTCAAGTTGTATTCCGGATGTATCTTTAAATCACGATCCCAGAGATATTGGTATACGGCGAGCCCCCATTCTTCATTGCTCCGTCCTCCATTGAACTGTGCTTCGTACCAAAGAACGTTGAAAAAAAAGCGGTCGTCGCCGAATTGTTCCCCGGCTAATTGGTAGACTCGTTCGATCTCCTTCAATGCCGCATCCGTTCCCTGGGATTTCTGGATTTCCAGAATCTTCGGCATGTATTGGTCGCAAAAAGCTTCCTCGTCCAGAGCCATTTCTTGCCAAGCCCAGCGACCGGCATCCGCCGAAAGACACAGGGTAAACACGGCGAACAACGCAATAATGAACCGGATTGCAATGGGTATAGACTTCATGACTCGACTCCTTCTCTCATGCCTTCCCAAACATTTTTCTCCACAAATTCTTTTCTACGGTTCTGTCGAATATCAAATTCCGCAGAAATCGAATAAGTGTTTCGCCTCTTTATCTCGCTTGGATGTATAACACTTTCATAATCCGTACAACGTTTTCTTGAACGGTTTACGGAGGGATTCAAGATCGGTGCCGATCCGCGTTGCGCCTTTGACGCCTTTCACTACCAGTTTCTTATCAGCGGTGACGGTTCCGATCTGCGCAACCGGCAGTCCGGCGAAGAGTTCTTCAAAGCGCGCAACATTTTCCGGTTTAACCGAGACCACAAAGCGGCTGTTGGATTCGGAGAAGAGAATCTGGTCGTCTTTAAGCTTCCGCTTTCCAGGGGTTGGAACTTTCGCCAGATCAATTTCCGCACCGAGTCCGCCGCCCATACAGATGAGCGCGAAGCCGATGGCGAGTCCGCCTTTGGACGGCGTGTGCGAGGAAAGCAGAATTCCTTCGTCCTGAGCCTGATTCATGGCGCGGTAAATCGCCAGCGCGGCCTCGGCGTCCACAGCCGGTACGTCGCCGCCGTAGCTCCCGGGAAAGCCCTGCTCTTCGGCGAGCATGCGGTTCCATTCGGAGGCGCCGAGCTCGTTTTTCGTCCCGCCGACCATGTAGATCAGGCTACCTGCTTCTTTGAGCGGCATAGTGACCGCTTTCTTCACATCGTCGATCTGGCCGATCGAAGAGATAAGCAACGTCGGCGGAATGGAGATTTTCTTGCCGCCGCGGGTAGAATCGTTCTTGCAGGAATCCTTGCCGGAAACCGCTGGAGTGCCGAACGCGATGGTGTAGTCGTAGAGCGCTTTATTCGAGCGGACGAGCTGCGCCATCTTGTATTCACCGTCGGGTGTCTTGTCCGACTGCACCGGATCGGGCCAGCAGAAGTTGTCGAGAATGGCGATGCGGTCAAGACGTCCGCCGACGCTGATGACGCGGCGGACGGCTTCGTCGATAACCGACGCCGTCATGTGGTAAGTGTCGATATCCGAAAACCACGGGTTGATGCCTTCGGCCAGAATCGCGCCGCGATCTTTATTGTACTCGATACGCATGACGGTGGCGTCGGACGGTACGTCGGCGTTAACGCCGACGAACGGCTTAACCACGGAAAGACCTTTGACCTCGCCGTCGTAGATGCGGCTCTTGTATTCGCGGGAGCAAATGTTGAGTCGGCCTATCATCTGCCGGAGTTGTTTGGTGCGGTTTCCGCCGCGCGCTTTTTCAGGAGCCGGAACTTCGGGTTTCTTCCAGACGCCCTTCATGTGCAGTTTCGGGCAGCCGGTTTCGTAAAGGAAATCCATGTCGAGGCTGGCGACGACCTCG